>JAOAAR010000025.1 GCA_026418755.1 Planctomycetota bacterium | reverse complement strand
GTCTATCACTACCCTACAACCTACCGATGCGTTGCTTGTAACACTTGCACCAAATCTTGTCCACAGGATATCGATGTTATGGGTTATGTACAAGCAGTATTACGAGATGATATCGCAGAAGCAGCAAACCTCTCTTTTGACTGCGTCATGTGCGGTCTCTGCGCCACACGCTGCCCTGCCGAGATTCCTCAATTCCTCGTAGGAATCCTTGCTCGCCGTCTTTACGGCGCCCATCTGTCCCCCAAAGCCGCCCACACCCGTAAAAGGGTCTCCGAAATCGAAGCCTCCAAATTCGACGAAGAAATCAACTCCATCATGAAGAGTGACTTGAACACTCTTAAAAAACTGTATGAAAAGCGCAAAATTGAGGAGTAGGAGAAATACTATGTATCCCGAGTCGATGAGCAACTTGATAAAAATAGTTGAGAAGACTCGCAAAGAGAGAATCGCACAAGCAATGTTACCGCCTCTATCCATTGATGAAAAAAAGACTCTTCTCTCAAAGTTCCATCCCGATTACAAAATAGAGAAGATGCGTCAACTGCAGGTCGGACCGAATAAAGGCGACAAAACACCTCACGAAATCGCCGACATTGTTGAAGCATACTCTCTAATCAACCCGGCAAAATATAAAGTTGGAAGCCCTGCTTATGAGACGGATGTTCTTGTCATCGGAGCAGGCGGCGCAGGAGTAGCAGCAGCCTTAGTCGCCTCTGAAGCAGGTGCAAAAGTGCTCCTTGCGACCAAACTTCGTCTCGGTGATGCAAACACCGCTATGGCACAAGGCGGCATCCAAGCAGCAGATAGACTCGAGGATTCCCCTGTCACTCATTATCTCGATGTAGTCGGTGGCGGTGGATTCACAAACATCCCCGAACTTGTCCGTGCTCTCGTGATGGACGGACCGAGTGTGATTGCATGGCTCGAAGACTTAGGAATGATGTTCGACAAGGATGCACACGGAAACATGATAGAGATTCACGGCGGCGGCACATCTATAAAAAGAATGCATTCCGCAAGAGACTACACAGGCGGCGAGATTATGAAAACCCTCCGCGATGAGTTCTTAAACAGACGAATCCCATACCTCGAATTCTCCCCTGCCGTAGAACTCTTTACTCACAAGCAAAGGTGCACAGGCGCTCTTCTCTATAATCTTGAAACTTCCGAACTGATTCCTGTGCGGGCGAAATGCACCATCCTGGCAACAGGCGGAAGCGGCAGACTCCATATCCAGGGATTCCCCACCACAAACCATTATGGCGCAACCGCAGATGGCCTTGTCATCGCATACCGCGCAGGTGTCCCTTTCCTGTTTATGGACACGATTCAATACCATCCAACAGGCGCCGCTTTCCCCGAACAAATCCTCGGGCAGTTGGTTACCGAGAAGGTCCGCGGACTCGGCGCCCATCTGGTCAATGTTGAAGGCGCTCGCTTCGTCCGTGAACTCGAAACTCGCGACGCAGTCTCCGCCGCCATAATCCGCGAATGTGAAGAACGAAAAAAAGGAGTCACCCTTCCATCAGGACTTTCTGCAGTCTGGCTAGACTCCCCTGTGATTGACATCATCCATGGCGAAGGAACGGTCAAAAAACAACTACCTGCTATGTGGCGACAATACATCAGATTCAACATTGATATGGCGAAGGAACCAATCCTTACCTATCCAACGCAGCACTATCAGAACGGCGGATTGAAAATTGATGAGTTCGGCAGAACACCGCTCAAAGGACTCTATGCCGCAGGCGAAGTGTCAGGCGGAATCCACGGCAGAAACCGCCTTATGGGTAACTCCCTTCTCGACATACTCGTCTTCGGAAGAAGAGCAGGCAGAAAAGCAGCAGAAGAAGCAAAAACAACAGATTTCGGAGAACTCACTCTCACCCACATCACCAACTACCACAAAGAACTCCGTGATGCAGGAATCAAACCCGAAAGATTCAGCCCAATGATACTGCCTGATTATCGCCCCGAACATCTCCGCCACAAAACCGCTCCCATCATACCATAACCCATAAGTCGATAAAATTGACAAAAGAATACGCCATACTAACCTCTTGCTAACCCCATGGTTTCCCGTCCGCAAGTAAGACCGTAACATCCTCCTGATAAGACATAGCAAAAAACGCTAAACTTGCAGAATCAAAACGAGCGCCTTCATTAAAGTGTGCAAGATAAACGGAGAGTTACTTAGGAGGAGTAGGCGACACAGGAGGCGTGTATTCGATGCCCAATCGTTTCACCACCTTACTCAAACGCTCACGAACCTCTTGAGGAAACTTCTCTTGCGCAGCAGCCTTTATAAAACTCTCAGCCACTTGCTTCGCTGTCTTCTCATCCTTCTCACCGATGCTCTCCAGTATGTCCAACTTCTTATGCCAAAATTCGGTCTGCCGCTCGGGAACAAGCGTAAGAAGAGCATCAAACTGAGCAAGCGCCTCGATGAACATCGACTGCTTCATCAAAAGCCGCGCATATTCACTTCTCCCCTCCAAAGAATCTTTCCCTTGAAGAAACCCTAATAAAGATTCATAAACTCCGCTTGCTTTGCGTAAATCCCCGCTCTGTTCGTATGCCTTTGCCGCATTCATCGACACCGCCGCCAATGCAGCCGCTTCCTCCTTCCCCATACTCGAAAGCCTCTCTTTGGAAACCCTCAAAAGAGAAACAACTACCTCAAACATCTTCTTCGTCATCATCTCTGCTACCACAGCACTCAAAAGTTCTACCTTTGGCTTACCCGTCTGCCCATCCGCAATCCCACACTGATTGCGCAACGCCTCAACCGCAGCCTCCACCACCTCCTTCTCACTTGAATTAAGTGCATCTTTAAGAGCATTAAGAGTCTCCTCGTCCGCGTTGGCAATCAAACCCAATGCCCTCGCCGCAGCCGCACGCACGCCAGGCGATTTGTCCTCTTTAAGCCGCAACACCAAAGGACCTTGAGAGAGCCCAACCTTCAAAACACCCAGCCTCTCACAAGCGTGAAACCTAACAGACGCCTCAGGGTCACCAAGCGACGCTATCAAAGCAGTAACCGCCCTCTTCCGTAACCCTTCCTCCTCAACCAGTGC
Source organism: Planctomycetota bacterium (assembly GCA_026418755.1). Lineage (GTDB taxonomy): Bacteria > Planctomycetota > SKW154 > SKW154 > SKW154 > SKW154. Next base: position 8,877 of record JAOAAR010000025.1, on the reverse strand, counting down.
TGATAATTTTCCAACCGCCACAACCACCTTCTTCCTCACTTCTACCCCGAACCTACCATCCAACTGAACCACTCCTCCCTCCAACAAGACAAACATCCTATCAAGAAGAACTCCAAGCGCATCCACCACTTTCAATACATCCACCGCCTCAATCAGCGCCTCGAGAATCTTAACATCTTCCTCCACCTTCAACCTCTCCACCAGAGTCGGAGAAGGAGAAGACGCCGTAAGCACCACCAAAGCCTTCACCGCAGCCAGCCTCACTTCAGGAGAGCGCGCCTTCAAAAGGTCATCTATCTGCGCAATCGCCTCCTTCGCACCCATCACACTTAACGCTTCCAACGCCGCTATGCATAACCTATCTTCAGTACTCGAAAGAAACGGCATCAACTTCGGCTGATGTTCCTTTGCCTTCAAACTTCCCACCTCACGAATCGCAAACTCCTTCAACTCAACCGGTGGCTCCTTCTCCTCCAACAATCTCAATACCTCTGGCAGCCTCCTCTCGTCTGACAGACTCTTCATATACTTTATCTGCGTCTCAATATATAACCTGCGCCACATCTCGCTCTCACTCTTCCGCTTCTCCAATATGCCGCGAATCATCTCTTGCTGCTCTCTGATAACCTCCTCGTATGAGCGATTCTTGTTCTTCTGATACCATTCACTTGCCTCCGCAAACGAATTGAACTTCTCAAAAAAGAAAGCACCGTTTAATGCAACCAGAAGACGACCCCTCATCTCCGTATCAGAAACAATGCCCCCTAACTCAATAAGATGCCCGATGCATACCATATCCTCAAGACGCATCCCAGAAAAAGAATCTACAACCAGTTTAAGAATCTTCGTATCCTGCGGACGCTTCTTCACTTCCTCAAGCATAAACGATGTCACAACAGGAGACTTAAGCGCAACCAAAGTCTGCACCAATTGCTTCCTCATCCCCTCCTCTTCTTCCATCAACGCTGCCTTCAAAATCACAAGATACTCCCCTACCGCCTCAATCACTCTATCCCTTTTGTCTCCTAACGCCTTCACAATCTTTAACCTCACCGTCTTCTCTCCCTTCTCATACCCCTCCTTCAAAACCTCTAACGCAGATTTGTGCGCCATCCGTATCAGACTGCAGGCAGCATAATAAATTATGTCAGGGTCGCTGCTCTTCAAATCCCGTCTCGCAGACTCAATCTCCGCCCGCTGCTCCTGCGACAACACCCCCTCCTTCAACTGCCCACAAAATGAACTTATCACCACCATCTGAAGAAAAAATACCATCATCACCACATCTTGCCCGCCAAACCAACCTCTACTACCAGATTATATCCACCACCCTCTTATATCCTCGGCAAAAACAGAGAACCTCTCTCCTCTCCTCCTTCCGCCATCCTCTTCCCCGGTGTCTAACCTCCCTCGCGTAGCCTCTTCTGCGCACTCCTTAAATCTCTAAGCAACTCATCAGGATACTGATACCTCTCTTCAGGTCTCTTCCTCATACACTTCTCAACAATGAAACAGACATAGTCAGGTACATTCGGATTCAGTTTCCTTATCGGAGTCGGATGTCTCCTTTCCACACTCTCAATCAAATGCCTTATACTCTCCCCAGAAAAAGGAGGTTTCCCCGTCAGCATATCGTAAAGAGTCGCACCAATCGCATAGATGTCCGCTCTCTGGTCACAATGAAGCGCATCGGAAATCTGCTCAGGCGGCATATACTCTAAGGTCCCTTTCCCCTCCCCCATCTTTGTGTAACCTGTAAGACCTGAGCGCACAAACTGCTTCGCCAGACCAAAATCTGTTAACTTCGCTACCCTCTGCCGCGTGAGCATAATGTTCGATGGCTTCACATCCCGATGAATGATTCCCTTCGAATACATATACGAAAGCGCATCCGTTACCTGAATAGCAATCTCAAGAGCAAGAGACACATCAAACGCTCCCTTCTCCTCCAAAATCTTGTCCAAAGGCACTCCTTCTATAAACTCCATCGCAATGTAGTAAACTCCTTTGTCACACCCGCAATCGTAAAATGTGACTATGTTTGGATGATTAAGAGAAGCACCAGTCCGCGCCTCCCTCAAAAACTCCTTTATCGCTCGGTCAGTGTCATACGAAGTGATGTTAAGAACCTTAAACGCCACCACCCTGCCCATAGAAACTTGTATCGCCTTATACACAGTCCCCATCCCACCGACGCCCAACCTCTCGATAATCTTGTATCCGCCTATGACACGCCCCGACTCAGCAACTGTCACAGGCTTGGTCGGGTCCTCTTCCTTCTTCGGCGGCACAGCAGCACTCGGAGCAGTCATCACCATCAAGAACTCCATACTCGTCGAACCAATCGTGATAACATCTCCAGAATGAAGCGGCGCACTCTGAATAGGCTTGCCGTTCAACAAAGTCCCATTTGTACTCTTCAAATCCTCAATAACAGCCTTCCCCTTCGCCACCGTTACCACAGCATGCACACGCGACGCCATCATATCAGCAATCTGAAAATCTGCCTCCAAAGAACGCCCGATAGAGTACCTCCCATCCTTCAACAGATTAAACTCTTTCCCTCTATCAGCGCCTTCCGTCACCCTCAACTTCGCAATCATACCACCTCTCTCTTCTCCCAGCACCAGAAGCAAATAACTCCACTTTATACAGACGCTGTGCGCCCTTACAAATTTATAACAATCAGAACACCAAAAATTCTAACAAAACCCTCTATTCACATCAAATCTCTTAAAGAAAACTAAAATGCAGTGCGCTTATACCTCTCAATATTCGCCAAATTCGAAAATAAGCCACTCCTTTCAGTGTAAGTATTCCGCAGTTATATACACTCTTCCACTGAGTCAGACACCGTCTGCACAAGAACCGTTCCTTCTTCAACTACTCACCTCGCCACCTGCTCACTCCGCCACCCTCCTCCCCCTCCGAAACAACGCATCATAACCCTCTCAATAAGCGAAATGGTAAGCGAGATTGAATGCAGCACGGAACGCCTTGTATGCAGTCACATAATCCTGCACTCTGATGATAAGAGTACGAGAATCCTTGCGCTCTGTCATCGGCATCATCGACGCAGCATCAGCATAAAGCGGACGTACAAACTCCATCTCCACAACAACAGGCTCAACAACAGGTAGAACTCTCGCTGTCCTTGCTCTGACAGCATCTCGCGCCTTCTCCTTAAGCAATTGATGGACTTTCCTTAAATTCTCAAAAGAGACCGAACCTGCAGAAAGCGCCTTCTTGGTCACACAAGTGACTACTCCGTGAATGACACCCTCCGCCTCTCTACATGCCGTCTGGTCACCAGACACAAAGACAACAGGAACACCAAATTTACCTGCCAGCGCAGCATTCAATGCAACCTCGCCAAACTCCGAACCATTCACCTTCAGCCTGTAGAGAATGCGCGAAGAGTATGAATGAGGCATAACAGCAGGGTCCGCACCTGCTCTCGCATGATAGCCCGCGCACCAAATCCGCACGAGGAGAAAGAATCTCAGGAATAATGTTTCTCCCATCAGCGTGAGCATCACAGACAAGTATGGATTCCGCACCCCCTTCAGACGCCCCCTCTATCACGGCGTTCACTTCCTGTGTCATCCACTCGCAAGCCTTCCTGTAATCTTCGCTCTTCTCTGCCGTGTCCACCTCCTTTGAGAACACGATACCAGAAATTCCTTCCATATCACAGGAGATAAAAACTTTCATAAACCATCCTCCTCAGAACAGCCATATCTTTCGTAAAGTTCATATCTTCTCTCTTTCGTGCGGCGAAGAGACTCTTTCCTCCTCCATTCCGCAATCTTTTTGTGGTCTCCGCTCAATAAAACATCAGGAACTTTTAAGCCCCTGAACTCGTAAGGACGAGTATAATGGGGATGCTCAAGAAGTCCTTCCGAAAAAGATTCCGAAAGAAGAGAAGCAACATTTCCCAAAACTCCTGGCACCAGTCGGACAACCGCATCTATCACAACCATAGCAGGCGCTTCTCCTCCGCTCGTCACATAATCGCCTATTGAGACCTCTTCGGCATTCAAAATAAGGCTCGCCCGCTCATCTATCGCCTCATAATGGCCGCAGACCAGCGCCAAGCGCCTGCTCCTCGCAAAATCAAACGCTTTCTGTTGAGTGAAAAGAACACCTGATGGGGCAAGGAAGACCACTTTTACCTGCTCATCCTTCACCACATCCTCGACAGCGCTAACAACAACATCAGGCATTATCACCATCCCCGCACCCCCACCGTAAGGAGTATCGTCAACCTGCCTGCGCTTCCCTTTCCCCCACTCGCGCAGATCGTGAACCCTTATGACGACAAGCCCTTTCCTTCTCGCTATGCCGAGCATGCTCGAAGACAAAAACGGCTCGAACACTTCCGGAAAAAGAGTGAATACATCAATCTCAAGTTGCACCGTCATTCTAACAACCTCACTTCTCCAGATACCGCCTAACCGCGCTCGACGCCGCAATCGCACCGTCAGAAGCCGCCGTAACAATCTGCCTTAGCAACTTGCTCCTCACATCACCAGCAGCGTAAACCCTTTCAACAGAGGTTCTCATCTCTTCATCTGTCACTATAAAACCTTCTTCGTCTCTCTTGAGCTCTACGCGTATAAAACTGGTGTTCGGCTCATTCCCCGCATACACAAACACCCCCTCTACCTCCAAAGATTCCTCTTTCTTCCCATCAACAGAGCAAAGAATGAGTCTTCGAAGTTTTATATCTCCCTCAAAACGGCTAACAACCCTCTCAAGATGAAGAACTATCTGCGGATTCTTAAACACCTTCTCCTGAAGAATCTTTACAGCACGCAGTCTGTTCCTACGATGAACAAGATGCACCTTGCTGGCAAACCGCACAAGATAAAGCGCCTCTTCACAAGCAGAATCTCCACCACCAATCACAGCCACTTCCTTCCCCTTAAAAAGGGGACCGTCACAGACCGCACAAACTGATACTCCTCTCCCCCTGAACTTTTCCTCCCCTTCCACGCCCAGGCTTTTGGGATGGCAACCTGTAGCAATCACCACCACACCACCTCTCAGTTCCCCTCGCGAGGTCCTGACGAAAGGAAATCCGCTCTCCATATCCAGTATATCAACTCTCTCAACCACCCGTTCCACTCCGAACCGTTCCANCTGGACGCGCAACATCTCCCCAAACTCCATCCCACTCACAGGAGCAGAAAGCCCAGGATAATTCTCAATTATGTTAGTATAATTCGCCATACCCCCGACAGGTCCGTCGTCCAGTACAACCGCCTTTACCCCTGCACGAGCAGCATAAATGGCACAGGTAGCCCCAGCAGGTCCTGCACCTACCACAACCATCCCGTATTCATTCAAAGCCTCACCCCCTAAACTGTTGAATCTCCATCCATACAGCGTTAACATTATACTTCATACAGGTTATCATTAACAAGGAGTAAAGATGCGCTTCGGAAAAGGCGCAGAAGAAAAAGCCCAAAGAACACCCCTTGTGCATGCACTTAAAATCACAAAAAGAATCCTCTTCTACCTCCTTCTCCTCGGCTTCGTCCTTCTCTACTTCCAGTGCGGACTCTACCGTGTAGCGCTTAACAACGACTCTATGTCCCCCGACTTCCCCCCAGGCTCTCAAGTGATATACGACAGACTATTCAAATACCACGACAAAGGAGTCCCGAGATTCTCTGCTGGATACACCAACATCAAACCAAACCGCATAATCATATTTACCAAAAAATTCCCTGATTTCACATATACAGGAATCGGACGCGTTATCGCAGTACCAGGCGATTCGCTTATCTTCGGCAAAAACAGCATCGTCGTCGGCAATAGAACATACCACGCTGAGCACAACCGCCCCCCTGAAACTCTCATCGTCCCTGAGAACTCCTTCTTTGTTTTGAACGATAATCTCGCCTCACCTGTCAACGATTCCCGCCACTTCGGTTTCATCCACCTAAACGAGATAGAAGGAGTAGTCCTTTTCTCCCTCGGCTCGGTTTTTCGCTCCTTCAGTGAGAAATAAAAAAACCGCCCGCTCTTACGGCGGGCGGCTCATAACTTCTCTGCCTTTTCGGCAACATCACATCTAAAGTTCATCCTTCAGCGATTTGCCTGCCTTGAACGCTACTGTCTTGCTCGCAGGAATATCAATCGTCTCGCCTGTGCGCGGATTACGCCCTTGCCTCTTCTTACGAGTGCGCACACTGAATGTGCCGAAGCCAACAATCTGTACCTTCTTGTCCTTCTTCACGCCCTTCTTAATCGCTGCAATAACTGCGTTAATAGTGCGCTCCGCCTGCGCCCTGGAGGTACCTGTGCTCTTCATTACCTCCTCCACCAACTGCATCTTGTTCATAAAATCCCCTCCAACTAAGAAAACCACATATCCGCGGTCTCATCACCGCTCCGAACGGCAAAATATAACGCTTCCACGGAACTTGTCAAGAAAAAATCAAGAAAAATAGCCAAAATTTTAATAATTCAAGATGCTTGCTCCAAAAATTTGAGAAAAATACAGGGGTGTGCTCACTTACCTATACAGAACCTGCTGAAAATCGCGCTCAAGATATCTTCGCTCACATCGGAATCAAAAAGAGAAGAGAGAATGGTCACACTTTCCCGCAAATGAAAAGCAACCAACTCATCATAACTTCTGACGCGCACCAGCCGATACGCCCTACAAAGTGAAACAAACGCCTCATTCACGGCTTCTCTTCTCCGCTGAACAAAAGAAGAATCTCCTTCACCGCCACTGTAGCGTAGCCTTCTGACAATCTCCTCTTTCAACGAATCGATTCCGTCTCCCCTTAGCGCAGATACAATAAACCATCGCTGCCCCTTGAGCCCAAACTTCGGAACACCCTTATCACTCTTGTTAAGCACAAAAATCGTCCGCTCATCCTTAACCGGAACTTCTTCCCTTCCACTCTCCCATTCGATGGATTCAACATCACTCACCTCCAGCACAAGCGCACTGCCTTCTTCCACACTCCGAACCTTGCTCCGCGCCAAAATCCCAAACTCATCCTCAACCCCTTCCCCCGCCGTATCCACTAGCACAAATCTCACATCATCAACAACAATCTCCTCCTCAATAAAATCTCTCGTTGTGCCAGGCGACTCTGCCGTAAGCGCCCGCTCCTTCCCTAAAAGCGCATTGAAAAGTGTCGACTTACCTACATTTGCCTTTCCTTTAAGGACAACACGAGGCACTGCCCGGGCGACCATCACCCGGGGACAAGCCTTCTTCATCTCCTTCATCGTCTCCCGCATCCCGCAAAGGAGTTCATCTCTTTCTATGCCCTCCACCTCTTGGTCAGAAAAATCCAGTTCAGCCTCAACAAGTCCTAACAGTTCAACCAGTCTCTCCCTTATCCTCTCAAACCTCTTTTGAGATTCGCCAACCAACACTCCAACAGCCTCTTTCCTCTGCCACTCGTCACAAGCCCTCACAAGAGAGTTCACCGCCTCCGCTTGCGCCAGACTGATTCTACCTGCCTCGAAGGCTCGGCGCGTGAATTCTCCAGGCACAGCAGCTCGTGCTCCCTTCCGAATCAACTCATCCAAAAGAAGCGATGAAAGAATCCCGCATCCGAACAGATGAATTTCAACCAAATCCTCTGCCGTATAGGAATACGGCTTCCGAAACAGAAAAAGCCTCGCCCAAAACCTCATCCCTCCCACCCTAATTACCATATCCTTTGCAGCAAACCCTTCTCTCTTTATCTCCTCCTCAACCACAGCCCTCGCAATCTCAAACGCCTTCTCCCCGGAGATGCGAACTATACTCACAGCACCACCGCCAGAAGCAGATGATAGAGATGCAATCGTATCCCCACTCATCTCTTGTTTCCCTTCTCCTCAAGCCACCATTATACTCAAACAAACGGTCTTCGGTTTCCAAAGTAATGTTTGAATCTTAATAGAATTTCTGTTATCTTTCTATATTGTAATGCCACCGTAGCTCAACGGTAGAGCAGCCGCTTCGTAAGCGGCAGGTTAAGGGTTCGAATCCCCTCGGTGGCTTCTGAAAGAAGGAGGCTTCTGTGGCAGAGCAACTTGGCGCATTATTAGTTCAGGAAGAAAAAATAAACGAGGAGACCGCTATCCTCTCTCTCAAAGGCTACATCCAGAACAGAGAGACCCCTCTTCTGCGCAGTTATGTTGACTCACTACAAAGGCGACTCAAGAACCTTCTGCTGGACATGCGAGAGGTCATCTACATCTCATCTGCCGGTATGGGACTTCTGGTCATCCTCTCCAAGGAATGGAAACAGAAAACAGGGGGAAAACTGGTTATCTTTGGCTTAATCGAAAAAAATCGAATCATCCTGGAGACATTAGGGGTCACTCCCCTCTTAAAATTGGTAACAACAAAAGAGCAAGCATTGGAAATGGTGGAAGAAGCCAAACACTCAGAAGAATCTTTTCTCATAGGCGTACTCTCAGATACTCACGGTAACACAAAACTTTTGAAGGCGGTCTGTAACGAACTCGCATCCAACTTCAAAGTGAATTCCATCGTCCACCTCGGAGACGACTGCTCTGATACTTCCGTCATCCAAGATTACCCCGTCGAAGTCTTCTCCGTCCCGGGTCTTTATAGTGAACACTACAAATCTTCCGAGAAACCCAACCGCCTTCTGCTCGACCTCCTCAAATGGCGCATTCTCCTTTCCCACACACCTACCCGCCACAAAAACGACAGAGAAGATGACATAAACCCGACAAAAATGATAGAAGAGAAAAAAATCGACATCCTTCTCTACGGGCATACTCATGTGCCTAATATCGAAGTAAAAGGCAACATCCTTTTGATGAACCCAGGCAACCTGAAAGAAAACGACAAAAGCCACCCTCCTACATACGGTTTGCTTAAAC
>JAOAAR010000243.1:265-3458 GCA_026418755.1 Planctomycetota bacterium | reverse complement strand
AATACTTCGGGCAGGTGGTGGAAGTCCTTAGAAAAAGCGAAAATGTGAATGTAGAGACTCTGCTGGAACCTCTGGAGAAGATTGTGAAGTATACACCAGGCGATAAGTCGAAGCGGGAAGAATTGGCTCTCGCTTATGTCGAAGCCCACAGACTGCAAGATGCTATAAAGGAGTATGAGAATCTGACAAACAGCGCAATAGAGGAGAAGAATCTGGAAGAGGCTCTCTCCTATTGTAAACAGATGCAGAAACTCGAACCATTGAGACTGGACACGATGAGGAAGATGGTAGAGATATATAGCCTTAAAGGAGAATCTGAATTAAAAGCGGAGGTTCTGCAACAGATGGCTTGGCTTCTCGTTTGTATGTCTGACTACGAAGCGGCGGCGAAGATTATTGAGGAATCTGCAAGTACAGGTGCTTCAGACTTGGGCTCGCTTCTGCTTCTTGCGAACATTTACAGAAAGAGTGGAAAGACGGAAGACTTGAGCAAACTCCTTCTCCGTCTGGCAGCAACCGCTGTGAAGCAGCAGGATATTGGATTAGCCGAGCGATTCTTAAACGAACTCGCCCGAATGGATTGTAACGACGAGCGGTTCTTCGACTTGAAATCCAAACTGGAGCGATTGAAAACTCTTCTTAAGGAAGCAGACAGAATGCCGGTCATAGAGCGCCCTCGACTCTCAGATAGAATCAAGATAGTGAGACCTTCGTCTCAACAAGAAGAAGGGGAAAAAGAACCTACAAGAGAAGAATCTGAAGAGAAGTGAATTTACACGGATTTGTGACATACTATCGCTTCTAGAAACATATAAATAATAAAGGAGAAGTGCAAGGAGGAAGGACTATGTGGCGGTGGCTGCTCGTTATTCTGTCTTGTGTTCTTGTGATATATCTTTATGGAGACATTGTTAGCCTGACGACAGGCGGGAAGGTTGAAGGGGAGATTGTTGACGAAGACGACGACAAAGTTGTATTGCGCACATATTCTGGAATCACAACAATCAGCAAAGAGCGGATTGATAGCATCGAAAAGAAGCCGACACGCTGGCAACTCTATACTGAAAAATCCTCGAAGATAAGCGAATTTGATGCGGATGCACACTGGGAACTTGCCAAATGGTGCAACGAACAAGGGCTTTATCGTGAGTACAAAACGGAACTGGAAATAACTCTTTCGCTTAAACCCGACCACAAGGAAGCGCTATCCGCGTATGAAGCGCTTCGCAAAGCAGAAGAAGATGAGGCAAAAAAAGTCAAGGCGGTGAGCCGTCAACCTTCCCCAAAACGAGACACTTCAAAACCACCCGATGCGACCCCTGAAAGGAAAGAAGAGGAATCTTCAGCGGATAAGAAGAGCAGAATCAGAGAACTTATCAAAAAGTTCTTCTCCATCTCCGAAGAGAATTTCAAGGAACGGGAGGATGTTCTGAACGAACTGACGAAACTGGAACCCCTCAACAAGAACGATGTCTTGAGTTTTAAAAACGAGATATACAAGGAGGCAACGGCAGGCCCCAAAGCGACATATCAGGGAGGTAGAGGAAAACTGAATCACAAACTCTATCCAGGTGACTACTACATAAGCATTCCGAGAGGAGGGGCGGATAAGTATCCTCTTCTTATAGGGCTGCACGGCGGTGGCGAAGGAGTGGGGGATGGCAGTAACGCTGCGATGATGTTCGGTCTTGCGGCAGGACGCGGCGCTATCTGCGTCTTTCCAACAGTCATCAAGAAAGAGGCGACCGCGTGGAACAAGGAGCGCGAAGAGAAGTATGTTATGGCGATTGTTGAAGAAATGAAGCGCACATTCCCCATAGATACTAACAGAATCTACCTTGTCGGTCACTCTATGGGTGGCTACGGTACCTGGTCAATCGGGACCCATTATGCTGATGTTTTCGCAGGACTCGGTCCTTGCGCAGGCGGAATCTTTGTGATGATGGGCGGCGGGAGTGGCGGAGGAATAACTCTGGCTCGTGGCACTGTTGTCAACTTGAAAAATACGCCCATCTACTTCTATCATGGAGCAGATGACCCGCGTGTCCCCCCTGACTCCGATAGAAAGGCAGCAGAAGTCCTCAAAGAGTTGAAAGAAAAGTATGGCCCTTATGATTATGTATATAAAGAATACAACGGCATAGGGCACGGACTACCGCCCGGTGGAATGGGTCCTATCATAGACTGGCTCTTTGAGCGCAAGAGGAACCCATACCCCGAAATGGTCATCTGGGAGCCTTCCCGTCCTTATAAAACTCTTTTCTGGTGGGTTAAGAACCGCGGCGGCATCTCTCAAATTGTCGCACGACTGAACAAGGCGAAAAACGAGATTACAGTCGAAGGACCTTCGTCAGGTTTTTCAATCTACTTGAATGACAAAATGCTCGACTTGAACAAACCTGTAAGAGTGGTCATAAATGGTAACGAGGCTTTCAACGATTATGCGAACTATTCCGCCGCCGCTCTCCTCGATTCTCTTGCGGACAAACGCGACCTCAACCAGTTCTTCTACGCAAAAATAGACTTCTAACCAATACTCTGCGGGGACCCTATCTATGTTCTCCTCCATCGAACTGCCACAAAATCTATTAGACCAACTCGCTACACGGTTCAAGATAGAAACTTATGAAGCACATCTTAAAAACCACCCCGATTCCATAGAAGTTTTGATGGAGTTAGGCAATCTCTATACCGCCGCAGGAAGATACGAAGACGGCCTCAAAATAGACCTGCGCCTTGTTAAACTTTTGCCTGATGACCCTGTCGTCTATTACAACCTTGCTTGTAGTTACTCACTTCTGAATCGCACCACCGAAGCATTGGAAATTCTCTTCCACGCAATCAACCTCGGATTCTCCGACATAGAACTCCTCTTAAAAGACGAGGATTTGAAGAACTTAAGAGCCACCCCTGAGTTTCGTATGCTTCTCTCCTATTACTTCAAAAACAAGCAAAAAAAATAGTTCACCTTACGCTTCCTGTTGCTTCTGGGTGCCACTTTATTTCCCTTTGTTGCCTGGCAGAAGTCCTTCACCTGTGTAGATGGTATCATCAGCAGGCGCAACAACCGCCCTCGAAAGAAAAAGTATCGCAAAAGATGTGTCTACTAACTCTCTATCCCAGGAACCATCTTCCATCTGCGACGCAAGAATCGCTTTCGCCCCTTCCTCATACCAGCACCTCTCTCCGAACC
>JAOAAR010000243.1:0-255 GCA_026418755.1 Planctomycetota bacterium | reverse complement strand
GCCATCACTCCCGCCCTTTCCAGACTGAATAGATGATAATAATCCCCCCACCCACGAGCACCTGATAATCTGCCTCTCTCCATATATCTGCTAACAGAAAAATTGCTTGCAATATATGCCGCCGCATCACGGATGCCTGCATCTCCCTTCTCCGCATACCGTGGGTAAACCCCTGCCTTCTCCAGCGCCGCCTTACAAACAACAAGCCCCGCAAGCCCCGCAGCAGTCATCGTCAAATAAGGCTCTTTCCTGAAG
>JAOAAR010000242.1 GCA_026418755.1 Planctomycetota bacterium | reverse complement strand
CAGAACTCTATGCAGTAGCCGCAGCCTTTACAACGCTCCTCTATTAAGAACACTCTACCACGCTCAACCTTGATTCTATCAGCATCCAGCGGTTTGCGCCATAATTTGAGACTCATACTTTCTTTATCCTTATAGAGTTAGAGCTACACTTCGGGCAGATTTTCTCCTCATCTGCATTGGGGTCATACATCTCAGTCTTCTCAAAACCACACCTCATACAGATGAGTTTCACCTTGTATCTCTCCTCTTTTTTCTGTTTCTCCCTCGCCTCCTGCATCTCCTGCTTCGCTCCGTTTTTGGAACTGTTCCCCATACTACTCCTCCGCAACACTCACTTTATCCCCTTTTCTCACCTCTTTCAGATATTTCTCAACATACTCCTTCACCGCACCCTTTCCAAACTCCATCTCTTCTTTAGTAACTGTCCTCCTTATGTTCTCCATCGCCTCCATCACTCTTGCGAACCTCTCCCCTTCGGCCGCGCTTATCCACTCAAGTTGTAATCTCTGCGGTCTTATCCCCCACTTCTCAAGTCTATCCCACATCGCTTGAACCCGTTTAACAGTGTTTCTGTTAGCATTTATATAATGACAGTCAGCAAAATGGCAACCGCTGACCAAGACAACAGGTGCCCCAAGGCTGAATGCGTAGTACACAAAGTTCGGTGAAACACGCGCCGAACACATCGTCCTTATAAGCCGCGCACTCGGAGGATACTGGAATCTCGAAACCCCACAGGTATCCGCACCTCCATAAGAACACCAGTTGCAGGCGAAAACAACAACTTTATCCTCGGGTCTTTCTATTAACGCTGCCTCTATCTGCGACAAAATCTGCTCGTCCGTAAAATGGCGAATATCGAGTGCACTGAACGGGCACTCCGCAGCGCATCCACCACATCCCGCACAAAGCGCCTCTATTACAGCAGGAGGATTCCCCTTCTCCCACTTCACCGCACCGAACGGACAGACTTTAGCACACCTTCCACACCTCTTGCAGAGTTCAAGGTCAACAACAGGTTTTACAGCCCCTACTTTAACCCTTCCTGTCGCCATCAGTCTCATCGCTCTCGACGCCGCCGCTGACGCCTGAGTCACAGAATCCTTAACATCTTTCGGACTCTCCGCACATCCTGCAAAAAACACCCCTTTCGTCGCTGCATCAACAGGTTGCAACTTAGGATGCGCCTCCATAAAGAAACCGTCTTTCGTATAAGAAAGTGAAAGTAAGCGCTTGACCTCATCATTCCCTTTCCTCGGAACAAGCCCGACAGAAAGAACCACCATCTCCGCTCTGTGAACCTTCACACTCCCATCATCGTCCTCCGCATAAATCAACAAATCCTTTGTCCTCGAATCCTCCTCAATGTAACCCGGCATCGAACGAATATACCGTACTCCGAACTTCCTCGTCCTGTCATACAACTCCTCAAACCCCTTCCCAAACGCCCTGATGTCCATATAAAAAACCTTCATCTCTATATCAGGATAATGACTGTGTATCAAAAATGCGTCTTTTATAGTGTTCATACAACAGATGTTCGAACAGTAGGATTTAGTCTCGCCGCGCTTGGAACGAGAACCGATACATTGAATAAACGCCACTGTCTTCGGAACTCTTCTATCACTTATGCGAACAAGATGACCCCCCGTAGGTCCCCCCGAACTAATAAGTCTTTCGAACTCCATACTCGTTATAACATTCTCATACTTTCCGTAGCCATATTCCTCAACCTTCGTCGCATCAAAGGGCTCCATACCAGTCGCTACAATAATGGTTCCTACCTCTATTTCAACCGTCCTATCTTTGTCAGCAAAATCTATGCACTTCTTTTCACAAACCTCGTAACATTTTGAGCAAGCTATCATCCCTCGGCACTCATCAATATTTATGAGATACGCCGACGGAACCGCCTGCGGAAACGGCTGATAAATTGCTTTCCTCGTTGAAAGCCCGATGTTGAATTCGTCAGGTGCCGTCTCAGGACAAACTTTCGCACATTCACCACATGCAGTGCATTCCTTCTCTCTGACATATCTTGCCCGACGCTTGATTCTCACCTTGAAGTTACCAATGTAACCTTCCACATCAACAACTTCACTCATCGCCATCAGTTCTATTCGTGGATGCCGACCGACATCCGCCATCTTAGGACCCAGTATTCATATCGAGCAATCTATCGTAGGATATGTCTTGTCAAGTTGTGCCATCAAGCCGCCAATCGACGCCTCCTTCTCAACAAGATACACTTTGTAACCAGCATCCGCAAGGTCAAGCGCAGCACTTATCCCGGCAACACCACCACCAATCACAAGCGCCGACTGCTTCACAGGAACAACAAGTTCTTCAAGAGGCTCAAGATATGCCGCCTTCGCAACCGCCATCCTCACCAAATCCTTTGCCTTCAATGTAGCCGCTTCAGGCTCGTGTTCATGTACCCAACTGCAATGTTCTCGTAAGTTCGCCATCTCAAAAAAATACGGATTCAGCCCTGCACTCTCAAGAGTCGCCCTGAATGTCGGCTCATGCATCCTCGGCGAACAGGAGGCTACAACGACGCGGTTCAAACGATGCTCCCTGATTGCGTCCCGTATCTGCTGCTGCCCAGGTTCAGAACAGGTGTACCTGTTAGCAGCCGTGTAGACCACATTCGGCAAAGTAGCAGCAAACTCAACAACCGATGGGCAGTCCACGACCGCCCCTATGTTCGTCCCTCAATGACATACAAAAACGCCTATCCTCGGTTCCTCTCTCATAACCTTCCACCCCACTATCCTTGAACTTTCAACGCTTCCCGCCTTGCCCCAGAATATCTATCGAGTATCCCGTCTATCTTAACACGATGAAACCCTTTCCCCATAGTCTCAGCAGATGCCCCGTATGCAAGCGCAAACAACTGGGATAAGAATAGAACAGGTAACGCAACCTTGGCTTGCGCAAGATAAGATTCAAAAGCAGAAAAACAAAACGGGCACGCACAAACAATAGCATCAACAGAACCAGACGAAACGATTCTCTCAACTATGGTCTTCGTTATGTCAAAAGAAACAGTATCATCAAGAGAGCCTTTCCCACAACAAGCAGAACTCAGCCCGTATTCAACAGGCGTCGCCCCAACTATACTCACAAGTCTCTCCATAAATTGCGGAAAACGCACCGAATCAGGCTTCATAACATCAGAGGGCTTCAGCAAATGGCACCCGTAAAAGCATGCGACATTCAATCCATCGAGACGGTTTCTTACGCAGGACCTCAGTCTCTCTTCCGTCAAAGAATCAAGATACTTAACAAAATGGCGAACCGTAACCTCTCCCTCATATCTCAAATTCTCCTTTTCAAGCCTTTTGTTGACCATATTGAGTAAATCATCGTCTCTTGAAAGAATGTGAACCGCTTCCAAAAGCGTAGTGTTACAACCTGAACACAACGGGACAATCTCCACACCTATCGAGACTTTTTGGGCATACACGAT
>JAOAAR010000241.1 GCA_026418755.1 Planctomycetota bacterium | reverse complement strand
GGCAAGACCGCCGTTTCAATCCGCACAGCCACCATCGCTGCCAGTGCAGGCAGGAAACCGATTCTTTTCACTATGGGGCGGGGTGGACCTGAAACCCCTATGGTTTTGCTTCCTAAAAAGTTGACTGTCAACGAGTTGATTCGTCTTGCAGAGAGCGGAATCCATTCCGCAGGAGATATGTTCGAGTCCTCAATTTTCAGTGGAATGACTGTGATTGGTTCTCGTCGTGCAGGGGGAGGGCTGAGCGCATCTGTGTTCTATACCAACCTCCGAAAAGCCGTTTCAGAAGCCTCAAAATTTGAGAGTGACCTCTACATATTTGAAGGCTCGGGCACAACTGAGCCTCCAGTTGAGGGAGCATCTATCCTTCTCGTTCCTTCTTTTCTTCCTCTCTCTTCCTTCGATGACCCATTCGTCAGAATGCGCATTTGCCGTTCCATCTGTGCGGTCATCACCGCTGCAGAGCCTCCGTTCGCCTCAAAGGAGCATATCATCCAAATTCGTGAACGGCTCCTTGAAATCCAGCCACAGATAAAAGTGTGCGCCACTCTCTTCCGCCCCAAACCAGCCGAGAACATTGAGAAGACAAAAGTTGTTGTTGCTACAACCGCCAAAGAAGATGCTTTTAATATCATCTGGCGCCATCTTGAAGAGACTTATGGGTGTACAGTGGTTGCAATGACAGGCTCTCTGGCAAACAAGGTTAAACTGCGCGATGATTTGACTACCCTCTTCAGCGAGAAGAATGTGGATGTGCTTCTTGTTGAACTCAAAGCAGCGAGCATCGAAGTTGCCGCACGCCTCGCCCAAGCAGCCGAAAAACGGGTTGTCTTGATGGAAAACATCATCGAGGACTTGAAAAACTGGGACACAAATTATGAATCGGTTCTTAAGCAGATGATTAGTGAGAACCTGAAATGAAACCTTGTGCCTTAATGCTTATCTTAGACGGAGTTGGTGACAGACCACTCAAACAGTTTGGCGGACTTACGCCTCTTGAAGCGGCATTTAAACCAAACCTTGACCGTCTTGCATCTGAAGGGATAACAGGACTTATGGACCCCATCTCCCCAGGTATCCGAGTCGGAACCGATGTCGGACATCTCGCCCTCTTCGGATACAACCCTCTGAGAACCTACTGGGGAAGAGGCCCTATCGAGGCAGAAGGAGTTTATTTCACTCTTCAGGAGGGTGATGTTGCTTTCCGTGCTAACTTCGCCACAGTGGATTCAAAGGGTATAATCGTCTCCCGTCGTGCAGGAAGGATAAGAGAAGGCACATCAGACCTTGCTGCGGCACTGGATGGTATGCGCCTAAGCGACGGCACAGTGGCAATCTTTAAGCCTGCTACTGAACATAGAGCGGTTCTTGTTTTACGCGGTAGTCGTCTCTCCCCGCTGGTTACCGATAGTGACCCCGGACCCCTTGCTGAAGGAACTAATGTTCTACCTATCAAATCTCGTGTGCCAGGTGCTCCTGCTCCTGAGAGAACCGCATCATTGGCGGAAGAATTCACTCGTCGCGCCCGTGAGATTCTTCTCTCCCATCCTGTAAATGTCGAGCGCCAGAAAAAAGGTCTTCCTCCAGCCAACTATATTCTTCTTCGTGGTGCAGGTACGAAGAAACATATAAGACCACTGACAGAGCGCTTCAAGATAAAAGCCGCTTGCGTTGTCGCAGAAAGTACAATCATCGGTATTGCAAGAATGGCAGGCTTTACCATACTCACATCTCCACGATTCACCGCAAACCTCGACACAGATGTCGAGGGGAAGATGAAGATGGCAGCCGATGCGTTGAAAGAATACGACCTTGTCGTCCTTCATTACAAAGGAACGGATATCGCAAGCCACGATGCGGATGCAAAACAGAAAAAAGAGTTTATTGAAAGAGTCGATTCTGCTCTCGGTAATCTCCTTGACAAGACGAAAACCCTTAATCTTTATATCGCTGTTACAAGCGACCACTCTACCCCTGTTTCCGTCCGCGAACATTCCGCTGACCCGGTGCCTGTGATTCTGTGGGGTCCCGATGTCAGAGTAGATAATGTTGTGAAATACGGAGAAAGAGCATGCGCCGCAGGAGGGTTGCGGAGAATCACCGCCAACGGTTTCCTTCTCACTCTTCTTGACTATCTTGATGTTACATACCGTTTCGGAAGTTGAATATGAGTGCTTTTGAGAAGTTGAAAGTAGCAGATGTTATGGTTAGAAATGTGGTCGCTGTCAAGTCTGGCACATCGATCACGGAACTGGCGCGAATCCTCTGCCAACATTCGGTTTCAGGAGCACCTGTTCTCGACGAGAACGGCAAAATCATCGGGATGGTCTCTGAAAGCGACATAGCGGCAGCAATAAACATCGAAAACGAATTTGTTGAGTCTTTGGAGCCAGAACTATATGACCTCCTCGCCCGCAGTCATATTGAGACAGAGCGTAAATACACATCCGGCAAACTCACAGTCGTTGACGAGATAATGTTCCGAAATGTGCTTACGGTGAGCGAAGAGACCCCTTTGAAAGAAGCAGCACGCATTATGGCAGAAAATCGCATCCACAGACTTCCTGTCATAAAAGATGGATGCCTAGTAGGAATGATTGCGGCTCACGACATTATAAAGGCTGTAAGCGAATACTGCTAAGAGTTGGATAAAAAGCGGTAGAAGAAATCACTTCTTTGCCAGAAGGATTCGGGGGAGTGAGCCGTAATCAGGTAAGATTCTTATCTCCGAAAAGCCTGCCCTTGAAACGAACCCCTCGATATCCTTTGCAGTATTTGGGTTCAATTCCAGCGCAAGCAGTCCCGATTTTTTGAGGAGAACAGAGGAGCGCATAATAAGTGGACAGTAAACATCCATTCCATCACCACCCCCATATAATGCAGTTACAGGCTCATAACGCACTTCGGGTGGGACGCTCTTATACTCCTCCTCCGTTACATAAGGGGGATTTGAGACTACAACATCAAATTTTGCCTCTCCTCTTATCCCATCCAAGATGTTCGTCAAAACAAACCTCACTCTTGCTCCTACTTTGTGCCTTTTGGCATTCTCTTTAGCAACCAGAAGCGCTTTAAACGAAATGTCCGTCGCAACTACACGGATTCTGCCATCTGACACGGCAAGGCTTACTCCTATGCAACCGCTTCCCGTTCCTACATCCAGCACATTTATCCAACCATTGGAATCTTGCGTGGTATGAGTTTTAACATATGAGAGAACCGCATCCACCAGATGTTCTGTTGCAGGGCGAGGAACAAAAACATCTTCGTTCACAAAGAAGGGCAACCCGTAAAATTCCCACTCTCCAATTATGTATGCAAGAGGCATTCTTTTACTTCTCTCTGCGATGAGAGCGATGTAACGACTGCGCTCTACCTCATTCATAAGCCGCTCAGGTTCAAGATAAATCCGCAAACGGTCATCGAAACCAACAGCACGGCAAACCAAAATTTCGGCTTCTAGCCGTGCATCCTC
>JAOAAR010000240.1 GCA_026418755.1 Planctomycetota bacterium | reverse complement strand
AGATGTGTATAAGAGACAGGTAATACTCCTCCTTCTTGCACCTCCTCAGGTTTCACCTTGCTACCACATTTAAGACAGTAGTGAACTGTAGTCCGCGCATCAGATAAAGATTTTGGCTTCTGCGCCAATTTCCGCAAACAGTCAGTGCAGCAAGCCGCGTCCCCTTCGTAATATGCTCTTCCTTCAGAGAGGTCAATATCTAAGATAGATTTTGCGCAAATGACACATCGTTTGAACGCCATGGCTATCCCCCTATTCGTTAACAATTTTAACTCAAAAATCATGACAGAGCAAGTCTTTTCTTTAACACTTCTTTTACAATCTTTTTAGTGCTACAAGACGACCATTTTGTTTTGTTTCCTTGCGGTATGCTATGATATTCTCTCTGAAAACTGAAAACAACTAATTTTACTTACCCAGAACTTCTCAGGGCGTATCTAGCATTCTTTAGGCGCTAGAAGCGGTTTTCTATGAAGAAACTATATGGAGAATCCTTGTACTACCAGACTCCGATTAAACAGAAAGAGGAAGACTCTATTCTCTCCTGCTTTTATTAACTCTGGCACCTGGAGCGATGGTATTTGTGCTTGCTTACTCTTCCTCTTCAACTTCTAATACTTCGTTCGGGCACTCATCAGCGCAAGCACCACATTCGACGCATTCATCAGGTTGAACTATGACAATCTTTTCGTCACGGACTTCCAACACCTCATATAAGCAGACTTCGGTGCAAGCCCCGCAACCGGTACAAGCTTCAATGTCCACGATTTTGACTGCCATAAAAAACCTCCCTAACAACCTAGAAACAAATAAACACGCAAAATAAAAAAACAAACGATATCGTCCTTGTCAAGCCTTTTTGAAAAATTTTCCTAAAAAGTGGAAGGAAACTACTAACTATAACTATTTTTTTAGAAGATTACTACAGATAAACTCTACGCCAAACCTTGCAGCAAAAAACGCTACTACGAGAATTCCAAGGAAAATGAGAAAAGAAAGGGCACCTCCTTTTTTTCGTACCGGCACAATCACCTGTCTTGGAGCAACTTCATACCTCCTCTGCTGAGAGGAAGACTCTTTGGGTTTTGGTGAGCGCTCAACGGCAGGGGGTTCTCTGCCTCGTTCCCCCGCAGGGGCATACGCAACAGCACCCGCAGCAGCCTCTCTTTTCTCTCTCCTCGAGCCACCTTTTAAGGAGACATGAGATAAAGCCTCCCTCACCTCGACTATGCTCGCGAACCGTCTTTCTGGCTCGCGAGCACACATCTTGTATATAACATCCGCAAACGAAGCAGGAACATTAGAGTTGATTATGTCAGGAGGTGGTATATCGCGCTCGGTATGTTCGCGTATTAGTTCAAGGGCTCCTGTTGCCTTAAACGGCAACTCTCCTGTGACCATCTGAAATAGCACGATTCCCAATGTGTATATTTCGCTCTGTTTGTCAGGTTTTCTCCCAAGGGCTTCTTCTGGGCTGATATAATAAAGTGATGTCACATCCCTTGCCGCAAGAGGCAGATCTCTCCTTACTCCTCCGAAGTCAGAGAGTTTCACCTCTTTTTTTTCCGTCAGAAGGATGTTTATAGGTGTCAGGTTGCCGTGTAAGATTCCTTGTCTATGAGTGTAAACCAACGCTTCTGCCATCTGTTTCGCTATGTTCAACTTATCTTCCATAGTTAGAAGAATCTGCTCGCCTTCTTTCAGGATATCTCTTAAAGATTTCCCTTGCACATACTCCATTGCAACGAAGTGACGCCCCTCCACTTCTCCGACATCAAAAATCTGGACTATGTTCGGATGGCGCAAGGTTGCCGCTGCCTGTGCGCGCTCTTTGAACCTTTTCACGAACGCAGCATCTTCACTCAAGCCACGGTCGAGTATCTTCAGCGCCACTATTCTGTCCAGAGCCACCTGTCTTGCTTTGTAAATCACGCCTGTCTCTCTCGCCCCCAGCCGCTCCATTATCTCAAAACCGCCGAGCCGTGAGCCGACAAGGTCCTCTTCTGGTTCTTCCGTGAACACCAATACCGTGTCGCCTATGCGAATTCTGTCTCCAAACACAAGAGGGCTCTTTTTTACCAAAACATCGTTTAAGTATGTTCCGTTTGAAGAGTTCAAATCCACGATGAAATACTGCGCTCCTTGCTTCATTATCCTAGCGTGTCTGCGGCTCGACTTAGGGTCATCTATTAGCACATCACACTCTTCCATTCTCCCCAATACCATCCCGTCCTTAACAGGGAAATCTGCGCCGATTTTCTTTCCCGATTCGACGAACAACCTCGGCATAACAAAATTCACTCCTACATTCACTCTAAATTATAACGGCAATCCCGCAACCGTTCAAGCCTCACACAAAGAAGTCTCAATAGAACTGTGAAACTCCTCAACATGCGATACCCCAGTCGGTATCTTTTCGATTTCCCTTATCCACCACTTAATATGCGCCATCGAACTTCAAGAAACGGTCTTTTACTGCCGATCACCAAACTCCTCAAAACTTGCTTCTCCGTATCCCATTCAAGTAGAACAGGAGCACCAACAAAAAACGGAGAATACCCCTCATCTTCTTTTCTCTTACAGATTGCATCAACTATCTTTCCCTCGATAACTGCGACACTACCCTCCACCTGCGCAAGTTGCATCCGAATCAAAAACTGGGGTTTGTTCTCATCTCCTTCAAGCACATATCCGGGCGTAAAGCGCACATCCCATTCCTCTCCAACAGTCACCCGTCCTTCTGGCAGCCATTTGCCGCTATATGGCACTCCCAGCATCGCCGCCACAGTGAGCCAATCTCCAATCTCTTCAAGAAAAGTCTTGACTTTCTCCGAATTTCCCGTTGTTGCTTCTTCCTCAGAGAGATTATCTCTTTTCGGCTCACCCATCTCTTCTTCGAGAGGCTTGTGCGTGATAAGCGGTCCTGATTTTTTCACATCTACCATCAATCGGCGGGTAAGAAAAACAGTCATAGGCGGCTCATTAGGCGTCTCCAACTCTTTTTCTCTCGCCCCCGTTTCCGTGTCTTTCTTCAGTCTTCCTTTGATAAGGTGAAGTTCTGCTCCTCTCGAACTCGGGACAATCTGCACGCTCAATTGCAACTCAAAAAGTTTCTCTTTATTGGTGTCGATGTTTTCACAAAGACGATGCAGAATCTCTGCATCCATTACCCGTGGGGGTCGTAGTTGCAGTTTGTAACCGCAGCCGACAAGTATCAAGAGAGTCAAGGTGAAAAAGTTCTCTACCATCCTCTATCTCCCAGATTTAACAATCGGAGTTTTGATTTTTCGCCTTCTGGCGAAATTAAGCGCTTGGGGGTAACCTGCGTCGGCGTGGCGCATAACCGCTGTCGCTGGGTCGTTCGTCAGGACTCGCTCTATTCGCACTGCACAATCCTTACTGCCGTCTGCGACCATAACGAACCC
>JAOAAR010000239.1 GCA_026418755.1 Planctomycetota bacterium | reverse complement strand
CCAGGTGGAGTCTGTAGACAGAGTGAGTGCGTCCTGGAGCCAGTTCCAGTTTGAGAATGTAGCCTCCACCGACGAAACGGCGTCCTGCGAAGAACCCCCAGAGAGCATCGGAAAGTGATGTAGGTAGGTCAAACGGGTCGAAGTTAGGATGGACCATAAGGAATCTGCCTTGAAAGCCGAGGTCTCCGTAGGAGAAACCGAACTGCATCTGTCCACATCGTGTCTCCTTTACCTGAATGATGAGGTCTTTAAGGTGAGGAAACTTCGTGTCGGCAAAATCAACCCCGACTTCCGAGAAATAGCGGAGTTTAAAGAGTCTCTGAACAGATTCGCGCAGCCTGTTTAAGTCGCATAGTTCACCCGAGAGGAGGGTCAGTTCACGCCTGATGACTTTATCGCGAGTTCTCCAGTTCCCTTCAATAAGGATTCTCCTGATTCGGATTTGTTCACCCTCATAGACTCTGTAAACGAGGTCTACGAAGCCCTCTTCGTCAAGAACTCGGTGGGAGACATCTACACGGGCGGTTATGTAGCCCAACTCGTGGTAATGTTTAGTGATTTCTCCGACATCAGAGTCAGATTTTTCCTTACAAACCCAATCTCCTGTCTTCGTGCTGATTTTTGCACGCACTTCATCGTAAGAGAGTCTGTTCACTCCCAGAAGCAAGATGTTACGCACCTTGTATCTTCTCCCTTCCTGAATAGTGAATGTTACTTTGGCAAAACCATTTTCATAGTCTACATCGGTTCTTGCAGAGACCGCTACATCAAGAAATGCCTCAAAGTAGTAGAGCCGTTTAAGAGTAAGAACATCTTCTTTTATCGTCTTCTCTACGAAGTATCCTCCTCCGAAAATCGAACGAAGGAATGTGCGTTCGCGACTCTCGATTTTGCTGTATAGTGTGGCTGAATCAAACTGGGTATTTCCTTCAAATTGGATGGAGAGGATGACAACAAAAGGTCCCTTGTCAACGATGAAAGTGACAACTACTCCTTCATCCGTTGCGTCGAGTTTGAACGATACTTTTGTGAGAGGATAGCCGTCTTTTTGAAAATGTTCAACCAGTTCTGCCGCATCGTAATCCAGCAAGTAGTGGTTGAGGAAGTCTCCTTCACGGGTTGATAAACGGTATTTCACATCATCAGAGACAGAAACATTTTCTCCCTCAGGGTCTTTGAACTCAACGGTTTTGATGAGAGGCAAAAGGTGAACATCTAGTTTTACCGTGATTCCGTCCTCTCTGACAACTGTAGAAGCAGAGACGGTATATTTCTTAAGTCGCATAAGCCGCTTGATGTCGGAATCGAACCTTTCAGCAGAAAAAAGAGAGCCAACAGAGGTTTTCATGTTGGCTAAAACCGTCTGTTCAGCGGAGGAGCGTTGCACATCGCTCATCGGAAGTTTCCTTCCATCGGGCAACTGAGGTGGATGGACAACCACTTCAACCTCCACTACAGGTTTCTGTTCCTGTGCGAGGAGGGGGAAAGAGAGAAGTAGAAAGAAAAAGAGGTTAAGTAGTCGAATCACTAATTTCAAGTTCATCTAAATCTTCTCTCGGTGCAGTAGCGTTTTCAAAGCGGAGGCATTCAAGGTCGTAATACAGGTTGATGGTAGTGGTAGGTCCGTGCCGTTGTTTAGCGATGATGAGTTCTGCGATTCCCTTAGGTTTAGGCTCTCCACTTTGATAATCCTCACGATAGAGAAAAAGGACAATATCAGCATCTTGTTCGATTGCGCCAGACTCGCGCAGGTCACTTAAACGCGGGCGTCCATGCTCCTCTGCTGCTCTTCTTAACTGGGAAATGGCTAACACGGGAACTTTTAACTCTTTTGCAAGGCTTTTCAAATGGCGAGAAATCTGGGAAACTTCCTGCTGGGGGTTATCTTTCAGTTCAGGGATATGCATCAATTGGAGGTAGTCAACAACTATAAGAGAGACATCATACTTTGCTTTTAAGCGGCGGGCTTTTGCTTTAAGAAGCAAAGGAGTAAGAGGATTGGTATCGTCTATGAAAATCGGTGCTTCAGACAACTCACCAACTGCCAAAGAGAGTCTCTCGTTCTCTTCAGAATTTGTATAACCCGACCGCATCTTTTGTGTGTTCACACGAGAGTGAATACACAGAAGATTACGGGCTAACTGATCTTTCGAGGTCTCTATGGAGAAGAAACCGACAGGTTTGCGCTCCCTTACCGCAACTCGTTCTGTAATATTCAGAGCGAAAGTGGTTTTCCCCATAGATGGGCGGGCTCCCAGGACGATAAACTCGCCAGGTTGCAAGCCACCTGTCGCATAGTCAAGGTCAGTATATCCCGTCGGAATCCCTATGATTCCACCGAATTTGTCCCTTCCTTCCAATCTTTTGTCAAGAAGTGCAAAAGTTTCTATCAGAATATCTCGTAGCGCCACAGATTCCTCAAGGGTCGAGAAGTGAGAGATTTTGAAAATAGCCTGCTCTGCAAATTCCAAAAGTTCTTCAGCAGGCAGATTCTGAGCATATGCTGCTTCCCGAATCTTGGTGCAGGTTAGAATCAACTCTCGCAGAATAGATTTCTCTTTGACGATTTTTGCATAATATTCAGCGTGGCTACTTTCAGGGGTGCTCTCCATAAGCGCCCCAATGTAAGAAACGCCACCAACATCTTGAAGACATCCTTCTTGTCTGAGTCTCTCCACAACCGTGACAGAGTCAACACGCTCGTTCTCGAGATATAAAGAGCGCATCGCATTGAAAATCTTCGCATTCCTTGGCTCATAAAAATCCTCAGCAGAAAGTACATCAATAATCTGGTGGAGCACCTCAGGCGCAAGAAGAATGGAACCCAAAGTAGCACTTTCTGCATCAAGACTGCAGGGAGGTTGTAAAAGTCTCTCCTCCATTAAGATTTCTCTCCTTCTTTTTTATCGCTCTCTTCTTTCTTGCCGCCCTTTTTCTCTGCATCCTCTTTCTCGACTACCCAGACGCGCAAATGAGCATCCACTCCTTCGGCAAGGCGTATAGTCACCTCGTAAGCGCCCAATTCCTTGATAGGAGACTCCAGAGCAATCATTGAAGGCTCTACAGGAAGTCCGTTCGCTTTCAATTCGTCTGCAATAGTCACCGCTGTAACTGAGCCAAAGAGCCTGCCCTCTTCCGTCGCCTTGACGGAAAGAGTGCAGGAAAAAGTCTCGAGAGACTGTTTCAACTCCTGCATCTTGTCGAGGTGATAAAGTTCTCTCTCTTTCAAAAGTTTTTTCTCAGCCTCAACCCGCTTGATGTTGTCATCACTATAAGGATAAGCAAAACCATAAGGGATTAAATAGTTCCTGCCGTAGCCGTCCTTAACATTGACAACATCGCCAGGGTGGCCGAGACGCTGCCCCCGGGGCTGTTGATGTAGAAGTGGATGTCGGCGGTTTTGTTTTCGTATTGTAAGTACAGGAGCCGCTTGATGATAAAGTCGGCACTGGCGGTGGTGATTTCGTAGCTGAAAAAGATGATCCGC
>JAOAAR010000238.1 GCA_026418755.1 Planctomycetota bacterium | reverse complement strand
ATGGACGGAAACGGCAGATGGGCACAATTGCGAGGACTTCCTCGACAGGAAGGGCACAGGCAGGGCGCAAAAGCGGTACTTGTCGCTGTCGAATCAGCCCTCATCCTCGGAGTTAAGGATTTAACCCTCTTTGCCTTCTCTACTGAGAACTGGAACCGCCCTCCCGAAGAAGTCTCTTTCCTTATGGATATGCTGTCTCGCCATTTGAGACTGCAAAGAAAAAGAGTGATGGACTTGGGGGTGCGGTATCGTGTTCTGGGAAAGGTCGAGCCGTTAAGCGAAAAGTTGAAAAAAGCACTCCTCGAGGTAGAGAACGCTTCTTGCGGCAACTCTCGCATAACGGTACGCCTTGCGCTGAACTACGGAGGAAGGCGGGAGATAACCGATGCAGCAAAAGAGATGCTCCGTTCCTCTCTTAAGCCGGAAGAGGTTAACGAGAACTCTTTTTCACAGTTTCTTTATCACCCCGATTTGTGCGACATTGACCTTCTGATAAGAACAGGCGGAGAATTTCGTATCTCCAACTTCCTCCTTTGGCAGTGCGCTTATGCAGAACTCTATTTTACACCTGTTCTATGGCCTGATTTCAGTTACGATGATTTCAATGCCGCCGTCAAAGACTACGCCCAGAGAAAACGGCGCTTCGGCAGAGTTTAAGGAGACACCATTGGGGAAATTGTCTGCCTCTAAGGTGGCATCCGGCTTCGGCTGTGCATTTGTGGTCCTCGCTGCACTCGGGATTGACTACTTCCTGAAAACTATGTATGCAACAGGTGCACTTATCCTGTTTTTGGCAGTCGCCTCTACGGTCGAATTCTCTTCAATCTTCGCTCGGAAAGGAGTCCGCCTCCCTTCCGTCTTCCTGGTGGTTACTGTATCTGCCCCGCTCCTCCTTCTTCTTTCCTCTTCTGCGGAGACAGAAGAGTTTTTCTTCTGGCTTCCCTTCTTTATCTCTGCTGTCCTCATCGGGGCATATGCGCTTAGTCTTCTTAACAATCCCACTCCTGAAGGCGCTCTCACTGCAGCATTTACACTCACAGGATTTCTCCACCTTGGCTTAGGTTTCATCTTCTTCGCTGCACACCTCTTCATCCCACCTGCCTCTTCCGCCAACCCCTATGTTGGCTGGCTTGCACTCTTCATCTTCGTCGTCAAAGCAAACGATATTTTAGGATATATATTAGGCTCCTCGTTTGGAAGAAGAGGAACTCTCCATCCCATTAGCCCCAACAAAAGTATTGAAGGCTCTCTCTTCGGCTTCTTCGGCGGCATTGGAATCTCTCTTCTGGTCTGGTATCTCTTCGCACTTCCTAACTTCTCCATCTGGAAAGCATCTCTCTTCGGAGTAATCGTGGGACCCCTCTCTCAAGCGAGCGACCTTGCCGAATCTCTCCTTAAACGCTACTGCGGCACAAAAGATTCAGGCTCCTTGATTCCTGCGTCCGGGGGATTCTTCGACTTCGCTGACTGCTTCCTCTTACCTGCACCTGCTTCTTATCTCTTCCTCCGTATTCTGGTATGAGGTGCCTTGTTCTTGCGTGTACTCCACATCATCACAAGGCTTAATGTGGGTGGAGCGACCCGAGCCATAACAAACCTCCTCCCATACCTTGAAGGCGACAAAACTCTCATATATGGCGAAGTTGAACAAGATGAAGCAGACATGTCTAGCCTCCTAAACTTCCTCGATTGCTCCACAATAAAACTTCTTAAACTTCCATCACTATGCCGTTCCATCTCCTCTAAGGATTTATCCGCTTACCGCTCGCTCCTTCACTACCTTAAACTTCTCAAACCCGATATAGTCCATCCCCACCTCTCCAAAGCAGGTTTCCTGGGGCGCTTAGCGGCGTGGCGGGCAGGACTCAGACGCACCGTCCACACATACCACGGCAACATCTTCGAAAGCCATTTCGGGGGGCTTAGAAGCAGGGTTTTTCTCGCAGTAGAACGGGCATTGGCGGCGAAAACATCCTCCCTGGTAGCGGTCTCACAAACTTTAAGAAAAAGACTCTCTAAACTGTTGGGAATAAGAAGCCGATGGAGCGTCATTCCGCCTCCGGTGTGCTTCAAGTTTCACTCTTCTGCCCACAGGTGTCACTCGAAGAACCCTTTTGGACTCGATAAAAACCGCCTTGTATTAGGGTTTTTGGGCAGATTGGTCGCTGTAAAAAATCCCCTATTTCTTGTGGATGTCTTGAAGCATCTGGGAGAGAAATGGATTCTTCTCGTTGGAGGGGATGGACCGCTTAAAACGGCGGTAGAGAAGAAGGCGGTAGAAAGAGGAGTTAGAGGGCAAGTTAAATTCGCAGGGTGGGTGAATGATATAGAATCGTTTTACGAAGCCTGCGATGTGTTTGCAACAACGAGCGAGAGCGAAGGGTTCGGCTTCGGAATCGTTGAAGCGCTCTACTTTGGTGTTCCGAATGTTGCGCTTGCTGCAACAGGAGTGGCCGATGTTATGAACGCTCCGCTTCTCGCAAGTGAAGACTTCATCAAAACAGACTCAGGGTGGGTGGTTTATAAGAAGAATCCACAGATTTTTGCCAAATGTGTTCTCGAAGCATACAAAGAAAATAAACGAGACTTTTCTACTGCCCTTAAGAGGATTCTTGAGATATGTTCTCCCTCTACTGTAGCAGAGGAGTATAATACTCTCTATCGGGATTTGATGAGGAGAATTCTTTGAAGTATGAGGCTTTTCTGTTGGCGTATGGATTGAGCGCTTCTTCAGCATTCTTCTTTGTTCCCCTTTTACGAAGGCTCGGTCTCGTCTCTCATCCTCGCCCTGATAGACTCGGCGAAAGAAAAATTGCCCTTGCAGGAGGATTCTCTCTTCTTTTCGGCTTCGTCTTCACGCTTTTTGTCTTCGGTCTCTTCTCTGAAAAAGAACTCTTCTCCGTGGCGCTTCTTTCTATTGCAGTGGGAATCATTGGATTCCTCGATGACATACGCCACTTACCGCCATCTGCAAAACTCTCTCTTCTCCTTCTTACTTCAGGGGCGCTCATCTTAAGCGGTGTCTTCGTGAATATTTATTTCCCTGTCCTCGGTGTTCCCCTTTCTTTCCTCTGGTTCGCAGGCGTCCCAAATGCTTTCAATCTGATTGATAATGCGGATGGTATCGCATCCGGAGTCGGCGCAATATCAGCGTTCACGATAGGTGTATCAGCGTACATAGATGAAAACCTTCCCTGCTCCATTGCAGCACTCTCCCTCGCTGGCGCATCCTGCGGAGTCCTCGTTCATAATTTTCCACCCGCACGAGTCTTCCTCGGCGACTGCGGCTCTCTCTCCCTCGGCTTCGCACTCTCCGCTCTAGCCGTCATCGCCACCTGGCGGGAAGCAAGCAGCCTCCTTATGATGCTAACCATACCCCTTCTTTTTGTCGCTCTCCCTCTCTTTGATACACTCTTCGTCACAGTCAGCCGTCTATCGAGAGGAATCTCTCCTCTCCAAGGTCTGTCTCTTATACACATCT
>JAOAAR010000237.1 GCA_026418755.1 Planctomycetota bacterium | reverse complement strand
CTCGTAGCAGAAGAATGGGGACTGGTAGGCGCCTCTCTAGTTCTTCTCCTCCTTTTCTCACTCATCTTTCTCGGCTTAAGCACAGCACTCTATGCCGCATCAGAATACGGACGCTTGCTCGCTTTAGGCGCATCAACCCTCCTTTTTATCCAGACCTCCATTAATGTTGCGATGAACCTTGGTCTTGCGCCTGTCACAGGCATTCCCCTTCCTTTCCTCACCTACGGAGGCTCTTCTATGCTCCTCTTCTGGAGTGTTTCCGCCTCTCTTTCGCTTGTTCGCTTGAACGATAAGCCTTCTATGGTAGAATACTGTAGCGGCTTTTAGTAAAGGAGACTTTACCGGTGCAAGCAGTCTTTGACCTCCTCTTAAAAAGGAGGATCGGCAGAGAAGGAATCGAACAGAATCTTTTAAAACGCAATCTCAAAAAATTCTCCCCTATAAGAAAAAAACTCATCTCGACCCCATTCATTGTCAAACTCAGTGAGATAGTAGACGAGAAAGAAGAGATTGAAAAACTTGGGGATTTTGCGAACCGACTTCGTAAGAAGTTCAGTCACCTCGTAGTCCTTGGCATCGGAGGCTCTTCGCTTGGAGCACAAACCCTCGTCTCCGCCTTGGCAAAACTACCTCACCGTGTCCTCTTTCTGGATAACATAGACCCTCATTATGTGCTGACATCGTTAAAAAGGCTGCCTCTCAAAAAGACCCTTGTAAACGCAGTCTCGAAATCAGGGGAAACGGTTGAGACAAAAGCACTCTTTTCAGTTCTGTGCGAGAGACTGAAGAGAGCGGTCGGAGACGACTGGCGCAATCATATCATCATTACGACAGACATTCAGAAAGGAGGCTTGCGCCGCCTGGCAAGTCTCCACAACTTGACGACTCTCCCTTTTCCATCAGAAATTGGCGGCAGGTTTTCGGTCTTCACTTCTGCAGGACTTCTCCCCGCCGCATTCGCAGGTGTGAACATAAAAAGCGTGATAGAAGGGGCAACCCGAGTCCTCAACCTCTTAGAGGAGCCAACTGCCGAAAACGACCCCGCCTTTTTATCCGCAATCTGTGATTTCTGCCTCCTATCGAGGAAAAACATCCTTGTGCTGTTCGTCTACTCCTCAAAACTTAGGAAGTTTTCAGATTGGGTTGCTCAACTATGGGCAGAAAGCCTTGGTAAACGCACAGATGTCGGGCAGACACCGCTTTCTGCTATAGGGGTCACAGACCAGCACTCACTCCTTCAACTCTTTGTAGATGGTCCCGCCGACAAAGTCTATAATTTCGTTGAGGTTAAGCGAAGAGAAAAAGATTTAACAGTTCCGAATCTTTTTGAGGATGAACATACGGAGACATCAGAGGAAGAGAGTCTGGGGAGGCTGTTTGAGAGCGAACTTGTCGGCACGCGCACCGCCCTGTTTCTGCGCGGCAGACCGATTATGCGGATAATCCTTGACAAAATTTCCCCCTCTGAAATAGGGGCTCTACTGCAGTTTTTCATCTTGCGTGTCCTGTATCTTTCTTTCATTCTGAGAGTCAATCCCTTCGACCAGCCTGGCGTCGAGCAAGGGAAGAGAATAACCCGAATGCTTATCGGGCGAAGCGATGAGAGAGTACTGGAACGAGAGTTGAGAAGCGCAGTAGTGCAATCGGAGTGTGAAGATTGGAGTTTTTCCATTTAACATTTTATGGTGGGGAAATATGGAGATAACAAGACCGCTGCTTTTTGTAGGTACACTTTTCTTTGTTGCAGCGATTCTTGTTCTTCGGTTTATCGGCTTGAAATTCTCGAAAGAATGGTGGCTGCGGATTGGCGCTCTGACCGCGGGAATGATATCTCTTTCAGAGCCCTCTTTGGTCACTACTACAAATGCGCTGAGAGTCATCTTTCTTCTTGACCGTTCAGCCAGTTGCCGCGATTATGCTCATCTTGCGCCACAACTCGTCCGCCAAAAAATCTCCTCTCTTCCTCCCGATGCCAATGTAGTAGTCGGAGTATTCGACAGAGAACTTGAGATTCTGTATGCTGGCAGAGCAGACAGTTTTCCTGTTCACCTGCGCACAGGAGATTTCCTAAGAGAAGGAAGTGAACTTTCGAATGCGCTTCGGGTGGTCGCTTCACAAACAAAAGAGAGTGAAAAAGTCACCGTCTATCTTTTTGGAGATGGGAATTATACCCGCAGTCCATCTGAGATTCTCCCTCAAAACCTTCTCAAACGGTTCGTCCTCCACGCCATCCCTCTACCCCGCCAGAGAGATGCTTCAATTTCCGCAGTCCACTTGCCCACTCTTAAGGCTAAACAGAACGCAACTCTTTATGTGAGTCTTTCGTCAAACTATGAGACGGAAGCGACTCTCGATGTTCTCCTTCCCGACGGCAACAAGAAGCGATTTCCTCTCCGCCTGACTAAAGGAATCACAAAATTGGGGATTCCGTTTCTCGTTCCTGATACAGATTCCATTGTGAGCCTTTCCCTTGAATCACCCGGCGATAGCGACGATACCAACAACGAGGCGCTGGTGCGAGTGAAGCCGTCAGGGCGGGTGCGCATTCTTTATGTCGCATCTGCGAAGAACCGCCCCCTCAGAAGAGCGCTTGAAGATGTATATTCGGGTAATGTTTTATGGCTTCCACCGCAAGCTCTACCGCAGGATTCAGAGCCATTGAAGGAGTTTGACTGTATTGTGCTAGACGAAGTGCCGAGTAATTTGCTGGCAGCAGGTTTTGCATCTGCGGTATTAGAGAGTGTTGAGAGATGCGGTGTCGGATTTGTGATGCTCGGTGTGAACTCATCATTCGGTGCCGGTTCCTATGCAAACTCTCCCATTGAGAAACTCCTGCCTGTGAACTGCACTCCCCGAGAGCGCATCCCACTGGCGCTCACCCTCCTCTTGGACAAATCCGACTCCATGGGCAAAGAAGTTGTGACATCAGAAGGAAGGCGGACGAAATTTGAGATTGCGGTCGAAAGCGCTATCAGC
The DNA here is from genome assembly GCA_026418755.1 of Planctomycetota bacterium. Classification (GTDB taxonomy): domain Bacteria; phylum Planctomycetota; class SKW154; order SKW154; family SKW154; genus SKW154. Next base: position 550 of record JAOAAR010000237.1, on the reverse strand, counting down.
GCATTAGGCGCCCTCAAAAAAGGAGATTCTCTTGCCGTTCTCCTTTTCAGTTCTCGCCCATACAGAATCCGCCCCCTCTCTCGCATAAACAGTGAGGGCGAGATAAAAGCGACGAGCCACGAGATAAGAAGAATCTCTCCCGGAGATTCGACATTTCTTTTCACCGCCCTTGAAGTAGCGCTTAAAGAGTATGAGAATGTAGACAAGGGCTACAGGAAGGCAATTCTTCTTGTCTCAGACGGAAAAAGTATGGAAGAAAAGAAAATAGAATACGAAATGTTCAAGCGCAAAGATGTAGCGGTTTATTCTGTAGGAATTGGTGAAGACAGAAACCGTGCACTCCTTTCGGAAATCTCTGCCCGCACGGGAGGAGCCTATTACGAAGCATCTTTCGACCCTTACGATATGCGCGAAACTTTCTTCAATGTCGTCAAAGAGATAGAAAAATACACCAGCGAAATAGGAGAGTACGAAGTAAGCGTCAAAGAGGGGATGATGAGCCTTCCTGCGGTAAGATTATACCTGTCTCTTATACACATCTCCGAGCCCA
>JAOAAR010000236.1:1378-3542 GCA_026418755.1 Planctomycetota bacterium | reverse complement strand
CCAAACCCATTTTGCAAGCCTAACAATCGTCCCTCTTCTTCTCTCACGAGAAATTTACTCTCCTGTCCCTCTCTGCCAATTTTTGCTTGACAAAGGAAATTCTTCACCTTACCATATCTTTTTGAACGATGTTCGAGGAGACAAAAGATGAGGTTCTACCTGTTAGCATTGTTTGCTCTGGTTTGCGCTTTTGTCGCAGGATTCTTTCTCCCCGCAGTAGCGCAGGAGAAGTCCGAGAGAATCCAGCAGTTATTCGACGAAGGCAAAAGACTATTTTATGAAGGCAAGGTCCAGGCAGCAATCGAAAAGTTCAGCGAAGTTCTCTCTCTCCGCCCCACATGGAAAGATACGATGCAACTGCGTGATGAAGCCACCTGGGCGGTCTTCGTTGACATAATGAGCTCTGACCCTGAACTCCGCTACATTCTAATCCTCGCAGCGCTCGAAGAGGCACCGAAAATAAAGGAGCCACCAAAAGCAAAAATTATGAAAGCACTCGATGATTTACGCTCAAACGATGTCCGTACAAAATTCCTCGCTGTCAACGAGGTTGTCACTCATATTGGGCAGTATGTGGTTCCTTACTGTGTCCGTTATCTCGCAGACAGACAGGACGACGATTATCGAGTCGAGGTGATTGCTATGCTCTGTCGCATGCGCCGTGATGCCACTCTTCCTGTCATCTGCATCCTCGATTCCAAGGACAGCTTCTTGCGCCAGAATGCTTGTGGAATCCTGATGAACCTCGCAGACCTGCGCGCCCTCGGCGCCCTCAAGGAGCATCTTGAAGACCCCGCAGAAGATGAGCATGTAAGAGAAGCAGCAAAAGAGGCTCTCCAGAATCTTCTCTCAACCTTTAACCAGGCTGCAATTGCAGCAGGCGGAAGACCAATCCGTTCAGTAGAGGAGTTGTCTCCGGCGAAGCATCTTTACTATCAACTCGCTCAGCGCTATTACTATGATGATATCGCATTCGTAACAAATTCATACGAAGACTGGCTCTACTGGTACTGGTTCGAAGAAGAGCAGGACATCGAAAAGAAACTGAAGTTCCACAAAGTTATGCGTCTGGAGTTCAACGAACGGTTAGCCGAAGAGAATTGCCATCGTGCGTTGAATCTCGACAAGGATTTCGCTGATGCATGGGCGCTACTTTTACGCGTCTATTACCAGGAGTTGAATGAAGTACAGTCCGCATTAGAGATGGCGCTCGAATTACGCACACGGGGCGAAGCGACCGAAGAGACCGTCTCCGCTCTCTCAAAGGCTCGTGAAATCAATGAAAAATGCCACACAATCTGTTATGCCGGAGGAGAAGTGTTACTCTTCAGAGCGTTGGCATTCGCATTGGCAGAGCGAAACTCTCTGGTCGCCATCTCTTGCATTGATGCCCTCCGTGATATGAGAGTAGGAGATGAGAGGTTGCCTCCCCTACCTATACCACCGCCTGTGACCCCTGAAACGGCTCGTTCTGGTACTCTTCCTCCTCCACCTAAACCAGAAGATTCTGTTGGTTTTCCTCTCATCAGCGCACTTGATTTTCCTGACAAGCGTGTTCGTTACGCAGCAGCGGAAGCGCTCATCTTCATCAATCCGCTTCAGCCTTTCCTTGGCGCAGAAAAAGTGATTCCAACTCTCAAAGATGCCGTCACAGAATCGGCAGTAAGAGTTGTCCTCATCATCGCATCAGACCAGATAGTTGCCAATAGAATCGCCTCGCGCATAAGTTCAATCGGCTATATGCCTGTCGTTGAACCTACTGGAAGGAGTGGCTTGAACCGTGCAAAGATGTTCCCGCCTCAGGACGCTATTATTGTCTCCACTGAACTGCCGGATATGAAGGCGTTTGAAATTATCGACTCTTTGCATGCAGATATGCGCACGAAAGATGTGCCCATCATTGTTATGGCGCCCGAGCCTAGGCTACGCGAAGTCCAGCGCCTTTATGCCGACAGAGCAGACAGCATCATAACCGAGAACGAAGAGGAAGTGAGTATGCGTGACAAACTCCACAGCCTTTTTGAACTGCCAAAAGCGAGAATAGATGCTCCTGCAAGGGCAAGAGATATGGCACAAAAAGCTGCTATTGCGCTGGCAAATGTTGACCTTTCCAACAAAAATTTCAACGCTTACGATGCGATTCCTGCTTTAATGGAAGTTTTAA
>JAOAAR010000236.1:0-1368 GCA_026418755.1 Planctomycetota bacterium | reverse complement strand
CACCTGGGCAGACCCGCCGTTTGGACTGGGATGTGGTCAGGATTCCTGCAATGCAGGCATTGGGCAGAATGGGAGACCGAGCTTCTGAAGCACTCCAACTTCTTGCTGAGATTTTCGCAAACAAAGATAATAAAGTTCCTGTCCGTGCGGCAGCAGCAGATGCTATCGGTGAGATTGTCAAACCGACAGAAAATATGCCGTTATCCTGTCGTGAGGCTCTGGCAGAAGGATTGAATGACCCTGCCCTCGAAGTTCAAAAAGCCGCCTCAAAAGCGTTGGGGAAAGCCGACTTAAAAGGTGGCGATAGGTTTAACATATTCAAAGCGCAGCGAGTTCACAAAAATCAGCCGTAACTTTTGCTCGTTTGCCGTAAGAACTTCTGCCCATAGAGACAAAAAAGCGGAGAGATTTAAAATCAGGGTTTACCTGACCAAATGCCCCGTTTCAACTCTTTGGCTTCTCGCTCTGATTCTTCAAGAATCTCCGCATAAAAACTTCTTTTATAGTCAGCGCTTAAGACGGCGAGTCCTGCACGGAGAAGTTCAGCAGCAGCAAGAATCTCTTGCGTGTCGCTTATCCTCACAAAAACATCTGCGAAATGAACATCACCCTCAGGAACGACTCCCGGAACTTCCGGCTCGCATCTTACAAGCCGCCCTTCCACCATCTTCTTGTTAAAATCCTCTGCCTCTTCAGCGATTCTCCCAGGTCTTAAGATTCCTTCCACAGGAACAACAACCCCGCGATAGCGCACACGCCCCACTCCCTGCATTCTGAGAGTACACCCATCAATCACCTTCTCAACAGCAAACCATGTGACTGTCCTGCGTTTGACTCTCTCGCTTGGAACGCTCACACAACCGCAGAGTAAAAATAAAAAAAGAAGAACTCTCATACATCTCGCTTCTTTCGTCAATACGCTTTGGCGAAAGGAACACAATAGACTGCCGGACGACCGCAAGCAATGCACCTTTTCCCATTAGGTTTCTCACCATCAAACGGAATACATCTAATAGTCGCTTTTGTATCTTCCTGAATTTTCTCTTCGCATCTAGAATCGCCACACCAAGGAGAATAAACAAACCCGCTGTCATTCTCCATCAAACGCTTAAACTCCTCATAATCATCCGTCTTGAAAGTGTGCTCTTCCCGAAAACGGAGTGCTTTTTCATACAAACTTTTCTGAATCTCGCTGAATACTTTTTCCACTACTCCTACAAGCGATGTTCTTGCAATATCCACTCTTTCGCCTGTATCGCGCCTCACCAATACAACCATTTCCTTCTCGATGTCACGAGGGCCAATCTCTACACGGAGCGGAACTCCGCGCAACTCCCATTCTGCAAATTTATAACCGGGCTTATACTG
>JAOAAR010000235.1 GCA_026418755.1 Planctomycetota bacterium | reverse complement strand
TTCCAGTTTCACGCGTTCAGCGGCAATCAACTCATCCAGTTCGTGCGCTATTCCAGTGCGGTAGCGGTTATAGAAATAGTCAACCCGTTTCAGAATCCTCAATCTTTCTTCTGCCATGGTCAGGTGGTCTTCGCTTGTTCGGATTATGTGAGGCGTAATGAATATGATGAGATTCTCGACGCGGGCATCTTTCTCTTTCCATCTGAACAGAAATCCTACGAGTGGGAGGCTGCCGAATAGAGGAACTTTCATTTCTGTCTCAGTCATAGTGCGTGTGAGGAGTCCACCGAGAACAGCAGTTGCGCCATTTTTAAGAACCATATTGGTTATCATGGTCTGGTCGAGCGTGCGGGGTAAGTCAATCGCATACGGAGGTGTTCCGAACCGTTCGAACCCTTTGACAGGGGAAGACTGTCCTGTAAGCGTACTTGTTTTGGGAATCACTGTTAACTGAATCTCGCCGGTCTCCTCGATTATATGGGGGATGACATAGAGTGTAAAACCGACCGAAATGGGGGACTTATCCGCCTCTGTGTATGTTGTGACAACATTTCCTAACTGGTCTTGTGTTGCTTGTGATTTTGCGTAAGGGACGCGCTCGCCGACGAATATGATTGCTTCCGCATTGTCTAACGCAATCAAAGTTGGCATCTGCACTACCTGCGAGTTGTCGTCGCTCTCGAACATTCTCAACATAATTTTCGCCTCGGTGAAATCGAGGACGCCGATTACTTTGAAATTGTCTCTTATGGATTCCCAGCGCCCAAGGTCAAACTTGTAGATTCCTTCATCGTTAGCCTGTCTGAAGTAAGAAGAGAGAACTGGACCCGAATCTCCTGTTACCGCTCCCCATTTAAATCCATGTTCGAGGAAGTCTCGGGTTGTTGTTCTTATAAATTTGACTTCTATGCGTACTTGTAGAGGAGCGACATCCAGTTGCTTTATTATCTGTTCGATTTCTGTTAGTTTTGGCTTTGTGTCGATGACAATGATAGTGTTCTTCTTCTGGTCATACTGGAGTTGTCCGACATTTGGAGTAAGGACATTGCGAAGAACTCTAAGGATGGTGAAGACTTCTTCGGTGACTGGTTGTTCTGCGATGTATTCCATTCCACCTGCTGTAGTGGGGGCGGCAGTTCCTCCGCCTCCACCAGCGCCACCTGTTGGAAACTTTGCTTTGTAAGGGTCAGGCGGTCTTAAGTACTTCAACTGGAAAACTCTTGTCTCAAGTTGTGCTTTCAATGTCTCGGGCTTAACTATTCGTACAATATCATAATCTTCTTTGACAACAACAAATCCCAATGTTTTGACAATCGCTTCGAGAGCAACTTCCCATGGGATATTGTTGAGGGTGATTGTTATCTTACCCTGGATGTCGGGAGCAATGATGATGTTTTTACCTGTTTGCATAGCGATAACTCGGACAATATCTTTCACATCCACATCCCGCAATTTCAGAGTGACTCTCGGAATGTACTGAAAATGCATCCATCCTTTGTCGCGTACGAGAATCCTGGCTCCCATCTGTTCAGCCAAATACTCCAGGGCAGCGCGCCATCTCACTCTTGAGAGTCGCATTGCCCCGACCATGCGCGTCTCCAATTCTGCGTCCATGGTCAACTGTAATTGCAGTTCCTGTCCTTTCTCGAGAAGTATGTCCTTAAGAGGAGTTGGAACCGCCAAGATAATGTCTATCACCTTATCTTCAGGCGGGAATCCTGTCTCTTCCTGGGCATATACCGCTATCAGTCCAACAAACATTAGGAGCGGTAACAAACAATTCCTCTTACCCATCAGAATCTCCTTAATATGACTTTTTTATTCTCCTTCAACTTTAAGTTTCAGTCTGAGAGGCTCGTTCTTATAGTTCAGAACCAGTTCCTCCTGAAGACGGTTGTATGTACCGACGAAAAGCCCTTGAAAACCTTCTACTTCTTCTCCCTCTCTTAGGGACTCGCTTACAGTACCTGCAGGTGTCTGCATTTCCAGAAGTATTACAGGACCATCTTTTGTCTCGACTACGCCCGAGAACCTTATAAGAGGAAGAATATTCTCATTAAACTCTTTTATTATAAGAATCCTTTCATATAGCCTCGCCGCTTCCCTTCTGAGAGTCTCTTTGATGGTTCGCAGTTTTTCTATCAAAGGGGCGGTCTCTTGCTTGGATTTTCTGATTTCATCTTCCAGTGCCTCCATTTGTGACGGCAATTCTTCTATCTTCTTATAAACCTTCAATCCTTCCTCTATTTTTCTGTTGGTATAAGCCTTTTTTAACTCATCTAACAGTTTGTTGCTTTCGTTTTCTGCCGCTTTTACTCTGATTCTCAGCACCTCTTCTGCGAACTTTTTCATCATATTTTCCCACAATCGTTCCATCTCCATCTTTCGTTCTCCGTCCATCTTGGATACAGTCTCCTCGTAAAACTTTTTCGCATCGCTGTAAGAGCGAGCAGCCCCTTCTTGGTCTTCCTCTTTTAGCCGCTGCTGCAAGTCGTCAACCCTTGCTTTAAACTCCACTAACTTTCTAATCTGTTCTGCGACAGGGAGAGTCTTTGCCGCTTCTACGGGCTGTTTGCCTCCCTCAGGCTTTCTCAAGGGGCAGATAAAGGGGTCTTCTTTCGCTTTTACTATGAACTCTAACTCTTTCTCTGTCAGAAAAATAAAGAAGGAAAGACTCTCTAACAGATATGCGCATAATTCTGGATACTTCTGGATTTCTCGGACCGGGTATCCTCTTGCTACGACCCTTTCCAACTCTCGTTTCGCCTGGACATGGTTGCTTTCTCTGTTGAAGATGAGAGCCAGCCCAATATATGCGTCAAGGTAATTCTCATCCGCTTTTGTTGTTTCATTGAAATCCTTGGCGGCTTCTTTCAAATCACCGATATTGAGCAAACACAAGCCGCGGTAGTACCTGACATCCGCCAAAAGAGATTTCTTTACTTCTTCTTTTTGGCTCTTTATCAAGAGTAGGATTGTGTTTGCCGCATCCAGACCTTGGAGCCAATTTTTCGCCTCGATGGCATTCCTCAGTCGCCGCATCTCTTCGTCAACCGAGCCTGATAAACTCGGCTTCTCCTGTCCGAAGAGAGAGGCAGAAGCGAACAGAACTGTTAGGACGGATAATATACGCCTCATCCTCCTCTCCTTATTCATAAGTATAAGTACTAATGGATACTCTGATTGAGAGCAGCGGTGACTTCATAGTGCCGATTTCAGCCTCCGCGGGTGAGGACAAATCGAAAGAATCGACTTTGAAGAATCTTCTGTGTGTTTCCAGTTTGTGCAGAAATTTCACAAACTGTGTGAATGTGCCTTCCATTTTTATCTCATACTTGTGTTGACTGTAACCACTGCCTGTTTCTTCGGTCGCAGTTTGCGGAGTGAGATCGTTTACTTTCACGCCAGACTCCTGTTCAAAACTTTTAAGAAGTTTCATAAACTCCGCTTCTTGCACTTCTTCCTTGTTCGGTAGAATCTGAGTCAGAACATCTACAGCACGCATTGCTTCCTCTATTCTCCGTTCCAACTCCTTCTTTTCCTCAGCCTG
>JAOAAR010000234.1 GCA_026418755.1 Planctomycetota bacterium | reverse complement strand
TCACCATATCTTCTGCGTGCATCATCGTAACGACTTTTGATGTCCACTAAAACATCATCGCGCGCCATCGAGTCGGCTACACAAACGACAATGTCTTCAAGCAAAAGCACAGAAAAGTCTCCTTCTTTCAGAATTTTCTTGAGCAGATTCTCGGAGATGTCCCCCTGTTTCAGAATCTCCTCTTCAGAGCGCCCTTTGAGCCAGTGAGTAATGCAGAAGCGGGCGCATCGTAAGAAGTGCCTCTCTTTACGAAGAATCTGATACCCCCTCCAGCCATGCAGCATCCCACCCGTTCTCTCTCTCCCAATGTCATGAAGAAGAGCACCTGCCTCGCACAGGGCAGCATCCAGATTTACTGAGCGCGAAACAAGAGCATCAGCGATAGTTTTTGCAATCACTCCTGTGGCAAGAGAATGTCTCCGCCATTTTTCCAACTCGGAAACTTTACGCTTGCCAATAAGCCTTTTCAGCGCCAATTTGCGTAGTTCCCCGTTCATTTTGAAAACCTGAATTGTAAAACATCTCCGTCGTTCACGATGTAGTCTGCCCCTTCCAGACGAAGTTTCCCTGCATACTGAGCAGATTCTTTGCTGCCGTATTTCTCATAGTCTTCGAATCGGACCACTTCCGCTTTTATAAACCCTTGCTCCATATCAGTATGAATCTTCCCTGCTGCTTTTTGGGCAGTCAGTCCCTTTTCCAGAGACCAAGCGCGGACCTCTCTATCTCCGACTGTGAAAAAAGTGATGTACCCTCCCTTTCGGTATAGATGGGGAATCAATTCCGCTGCCACAGGTTTTTCAAGACCGTAAGCAACTGCAAACTCCTGTCGCTCCGATTCAGAGAGTTGGAAAAGTTGCTGTTCAAGAGATATCGCTACAGCAAAGGAGTCGATATCTTTCCTGAAACCACTCGCCGAAGCGTTCTCTTCGGACAGATTCACGACCCAGACCACATTCTTCAGACTCAGAAAAGCGAAGTGAGAGAGAACCTTTTTTGCTTCAAAAGAGAGAGGCAACTCCCATAAAGGAGAGTTCTTTTTCAGATGCTCCACGGAAGGAGAGAGAATTTCAAACTCTTCTTTGTCCACTGCTTGGTGAAGACCTCCTTTTGCCGACGCCGTTTTGAGCCGCTCGTATCGGGGGAGAGAGACTTCAAGGTCGAGTTTGATGAGTTCGTTTATGAAGTCAGTTTTCAATTTCTGGACTTCATCAAGAGAATTGGGTTTTAAAACAGCCACAAGAACATCAGATTGCCTCCATAGGGCAATACTTTCAGCGTCGCTTGCAGCAGGCGTCGAGTCGATAAGCAGGTATGTGGCGAAGACTATTTCAGGTCGCTTCGTCAAAGACTGCAGTTTTCTTAAACGATGGTCGTCGAGAGTTACGGTGATGATTCGCTCTTTTCTTTCAAGGTGTGGTTTTGCGCCACTCACAGACTGAATGAGGTCGAAGAGACCGCTTTTACCGCTGTATCTTGGACCTGCCAGCACCGCCTTCATTTTTGTTCCCTCACGAGTATCTTTATAAGAATTATACCTACCTCAAAGAGAAGGAGAAGTGGAATTGCGAGGAGAATTTGTGTGACGCAGTCGGGTGGAGTAAAGATAGCGGCAATGATGAATGCGCCGACGATGAAGAAACGGCGCGCCTTACGAAGCCATTCGAGCGTGATGATGCCGACTGCAGCAAGAATGAGCATCACTAGTGGCAGTTGAAAGACTACACCAAGAGAGAGCATTATCGTTATGAAGAAGGAGAGGTAGAACCCCAATGTTATGGATGGAAAAAACATCTGTGAATCGCCGTAGGAGAGAAGGAATCTGAGCCCGATAGGGATGAGTAAGAAATAGCCAAAAAGAAGCCCTGCTGCGAAGAGGAGGAGAGAGAAAGGGATAAATGTACCGATTGTCTTGCGTTCACTGGGGTAAAGTCCGGCTGAGACGAAGCGCCATAACTGGTACACCCCGAAGGGGAGAGAGACGAGGAAGGCAGCCGCAAGAGAAACTTTCAGATAAGCAACGAAGGATTCTTCATATTTCAAGAGAACGAGTTTGGATGGGTCCCTTTTTTCAAGTTCGTCTCTGATAGTAAAAAGGGCTTCAGAAAGTTCGGGGTCGTCGTTTTTCTTCTTTTCGGCGATTCTTTCCAGTATAGAAGCGTAATCTTTTATCTGCTCTTTTGTCTGGATGGCTTTAGAAGATGTTCTGTGAGGTAAAGTGACTACCCACATCAGTTCGTCTTGGAAGATAAAAGCGACAACGAAAGAAACGGCAAAAAACAGCAGCCATTTTATTATTCGCCATCTTAACTCTTCAAGATGCTCCCAGAATGGCATCTCTTTTTTCTCTTCTTCCAAGTCAGTCTCCTTTGAGATACCGTTTCAACTTCTGACGGAGTATCTCCCTTGCCCTGAAAAGACGCGCTTCTACTGCAGTAGAGTTCTCATCCAAGAGTTCCGCCATCTCCTCGCACCCGAGCCCTTCGAGGTAGCGCATAACGATGACTTCACGGTAGTCGCCTGGCAGGGCTTCTATCTCGCGCAACACCAGACGGCTCAATTCCTCATCAGTCAGTGTAGTCTCTGGAGAAGAATCATCATCTGCGGAAAACTCTACACCCTCTTCCTTATCCTCCTGAAATGTGGAGAACGGAAGAGGATGTCCGCGCTTTTCTGCTTTCTCTTTTCGGATGTATCCGAGAGCGACTGTTTTTGCTGTGCGCGCCAGAAACTGGCGAAACATAGCAGGATTCTTCAAACTCTTCAAATAGCGGTAAACTCTTAAAAAAGTCTCCTGCACAGCATCTTCCGCAAGGCTGAAATCTCCCAATAGTCCGTAAGCGATGGAGCCTGTCAGAGAGATGTAGCGCTCCACCAGCGCTCTAAACGCTTCCTCATCGTTTTTCTGAGCGCGGCGTACAAGTTCAGAATCGCTCTCCGCTGGCATATCAGATTTTACCAAAGAGAAGGAGCAAAAGAGCCTTTTGAGCGTGCAATCTGTTTTCCGCTTCGTCAAATACAACTGACTGCGGTCCGTCTATCACATCCTCGCTAATCTCTTCTCCTCGATGGGCAGGCAGACAGTGCATAACGATGGCGTCAGGTTTTGCCACTTTAAGTAGTCTTGCGTTCACTTGATAAGGAGCGAAGATTTTTTTTCGCTTCTCTGCCTCTTCCTCCTGCCCCATTGAAGCCCAGACATCCGTGTATAAAACATCTGCCTTTTCAGCAGCGCGGTTCGGGTCGTCAAGAAGACTGATTTTTGCTCCACTCTTTTTCGCAAAGTTCATCGCATTCTTCACAATCTCGGTATCAGGCTCATAACCCTTCGGCGTTGCAACCGCTATATCCACTCCCACTAACGCCGCTGCCTCAATCAATGAATGGCAGACATTGTTCCCATCACCAATGTATGCTATCTTTATACCTTGAAAACCTCCCTTCTTCTCCTTAATTGTCTGAAAATCGGCTAACGCCTGGCAGGGATGATGCCCTGTCTCTTATACACATCT
>JAOAAR010000024.1 GCA_026418755.1 Planctomycetota bacterium | reverse complement strand
AGATGTGTATAAGAGACAGCCTCCTTCGACTGAACATCAACTACTCCTCCCTTTACAGCAGTCGCAATAACACCTGTCCCGACTGGCTTGGTGAGAATAACAGTGTCCCCTGCCTTCGCACCGCTGACCTTCCAGAGTTTGTCAGGATGGGCAACTCCTGTCACTGCAAGCCCGTATTTGAGTTCAATATCGTCAACCGAGTGACCACCCACAAGAAGACACTCGGCTTCTTCCAGTGCACTAAGACTGCCTCTCATAACTTGTGCCACATCTTCCACCTTCATCTCCGACGAGGGATAGGCGAGAATATTGAGAGCAGTTAAAGGACGCGCCCCCATAGCGTAAATGTCACTCAGTGCATTCGCAGCGGCGATTCTTCCAAACAGAAACGGCTCGTCAACAATGGGAGTAAAAAAATCAACCGTCTGCACCAAGGCGGTCTTACCGTCAAGAAGATATGCACCAGCATCATCAGGCTGCTCAAGCCCTATCAAAAGATTCGGATGCCTCCGCAAAGGCAGTAGAGAAAGAAGTCTTTTCAGATCCCCCGGACCTGTCTTGCTCGCTCACCCCGCTCCTCTCACCGTCTCAGTCAACCTCTTCTTTCTCTCACACTTCCTCGACATATATCACACCTTACTCTACATTTTACAAGGTAAATTATAGTCCAACCTGTTCTTACAAAGTATAGGAAATTTTTATCCGCTTGTCCCCCAGAATTACTTTTATCGATTCCTTCTCCAACATCTTTCTCCCTGCCTCCTTCCCCCCTTCGAGAGATGATTTTGACTTTATCTACTCTCCTCCAACTTATGCGATAACTCTAAAAATGAACAATGAGAAGAAAGTTAAAAGAATCTCTAATAACAGCCAAACTTACAACAAGAAATGTTCTCTTAAAGACAGGATGTGCTGAAGTCAAGTATTAGAGTTATCGGGCGCGAATTCCAAGCCGACGCCGCTTCAGCGCCAAATCTTCTTTCTCCTCCTTGCCTTCTTTTTTACCCTCTTCAGAAGGTTTACTAGGTCCACCTCGCCCTATATCAGGCGCCTTAGCCGTGGGCTTCACTTCCGCCGGCGCAAAATCAGTGATTGACTTCTTCTCTTCAGAAGGTTTTGTCTCAGGTTTCGCCTCAGCCGCTTTCTCCTCAGCCTTTACTTCAGGCTTCAACTCCTCCGAAGGCGCCTCAGGCGCACCTTCAAGCAATTGTGTGGCCAGTTCTTCCACCTCTTCCGCCGCCAAAACTACTTTCATAGTGCGAAGTTTGCTCGCTTTCAGCCTTAACGCATCCTGCTGCTTCAAAATCCCTTCATAAATCACCGGAAACCGCTTCTTCTGCTCAGCCCATTTCGCCTCGAGCCCTTTAAGATATTCAACATCGCGCTTGACAATCTGTATCATCCGCAATACATCCTCGACGGTAAAACTCCTCTCTGCCATAACGAGCCTCCTTAATTAAAAGTAAGCCTCATACCTGTTGGTCTCATACATATACGCAAAGTAGCAAGTGAGCCCGAACGAAATGATGAGCAAAAAGAGAAAAATATAATGGGTTGTGTTCCACTGCCAGTTCTCCGGCTCAGCGTTGAGAAGAACCAGAAGCCAGACCACGCCGAGTACTATCAGAGCAACAGATGAAAAGATTGCTCCAAATAAAAATTTCGCCTCACGCCCACGATAATATGTCCACCGAGCAAGCCACTGCTCATCCGGAGCATCAGAGCCGTGGTCACATTCCGCACAGTACAACTCCTTCAACCCAGGACGCGGCACAAAAGTGAGGTCATCATAACATTCACTACAGATGATTTCAAACGGCTTATCAGTTGGCACCACTTCTTTCGTGATTTTCGGCATCCTTCCACGAGACAACCGTGCAGTCCGACCAGGTTTCTTCTCTTCCGCCATCCTCTCGTCCCCTTAACAATCTGAAACCATATTATATTCCTCTTTTATCTTCTCGTCAACAAAAATTTTCAACTTGACTGCATAGGGTAACTTCTGCAATCATTATCCTATGCACGGAGAGAAAAAAATAGAATGGCGAAGTTTCCCCCTTAAAGAGAACCCTGTAATGGCAGCCGTGGTGATGGGAGTCTGCTCTCTTTTCTTGTATTTAGTGTATGAATGCTGGACAGCACCAGCGGAAACTTCCAGAAAAACAGAAACCCCTCAGGTATCATCTCATACCTTACCCCAAAAAGAAAGAGAAACAGCAAAAAAAGAGAGTTCTCCCGAAAAAGGAGCCCCTTTCATCCTCCTCTTCTTTGCACTTCTCCTTTTTCTCTCTTTAAGGCGGTTCTTCCTGCCAACGATTTATATCCTCGATGATGAAGGCGTCTCCGTAATCACCGCAGGATGGGTAAAGAAACGAAAATGGAACGAGTTTCGAAACGCCTATTTTCATAAAGTCGGAATCCACTTAAGCCCCTTTGAAAAACCCCATTTCCTGGACAGTTTCAGAGGAGTCTTCTTAAGATATAATAGAAAGGAAAAAAATCTCCAGCAGGAGGAGGTCGAACGATTTGTGAGAGAGAAAATAGGTCAGGGCGATGGCAAAAGTTGAAAGAGAAAATCAGGTGTGCGTTTGCAGTCGAGCAAGAACAGCCGTTCAGCAACGATGAAATAGCGCTTCTTAACCGTGTTGTCGAGTACCTCGTGAAACGAGGACTCTGCACGCCCGCTCTCCTCTTCCTTCAAACCATAGTCCCCCTCAACTACATCGGCGCACAACTACTCACCTTCTTCAAACCTTTCGCCTCCGCCCTCTTCGACCCTGTCGCATTCGAAAAGTTCACACTCCTCCTCGAAAGAAGAGATACTCTCCCGAAATTGATAGAATTGTTTGAGGAAAAAATGAGACACAAATCGGACAAAACGAGTAGCACTAATAGCAACACCAATACCAAAGAAACAAGCAAACAAAAGGTAGAAGGAAATGAGAAGAAAACAGATTAAAGTTCTCGGAATGCTTCTCTTCTACGGAGTAGTCTCTCTCATCTCAATCCTTCTCTTCTCCTTCGGCTTACTGGAGAGACTCGATTGGCAGATTTACGATGCAAATTTCAGAATAAGAGGAACAGTTCAGCCAAAGGAAAAAATCTTCATAGTAGGAGTAGACTCGGAAAGCGAATGCTATTTCGGCAAGTCCGCCGCGCACTTGAACCTGCGCAGAGTGTTCACAAAAGCCATCGAAAACTTGAGTGCAAGAGGAGCAAAGGTTATAGCACTCGATTACCTCCTCGCGAAACGCAGCGAAAGCGATGAGAAAAGCGAAGAAACAGATGAAAAACTGGCGCAAGCCATCAGCGAAGTTACTTCTTCCGTTGTCTTGGCGATGGCAGCATCAGGCGGTAAATTCCTACACGCAGACGAAAGGTTTCTCGAAGGAGCATCAGCAGAAGGAGTCATAAATGTACAAGAGGACAAAGATGGAGTCTTGCGCCGCTTCAACTACAACCTCTATCGAGTCGGAGGAAAACACTACCTCTCATTCCCTGTCGCCGTCGCCGCCGCATACCTTGATGTGGAAAAATTAGACCGAGACCCTGTATCCAAAGAAATCCTCCTCTGCCCCCAGCAGAATGGTAAAAATCTTTATCGAGTCCCTGAAACAAATCTTCTGATAAATTACGCAGGCCCCCCAGGAACCTTTCCCCAGATTCCAATCTGGCGCGCTTCCGAAAACTCTCTCGACAACTATGACCTGAATGGAGCAATCGCACTCATCGCAGATGTACGAGTCGTCGGCGGCGATGTGTTTGAAGCACCTACATCTTATTACGCAGGAGGCGCAAGAGGACTCGTCACTATGACAGGTATAGAAGTCCACGCAAATGCCATCCGAACAATCCTTACGCAGAACTATATGAAAGAATCTTCTTCTACAACGCGCTGGCTTCTCCTCTGCGCCGTCCTTGCCCTCTCTTTTTTCCTCTTTTACTTCTTCTCAAGTCACCATCAATGGCTCTTTATCCTGTTTTTGCTCGGACTCCTGGGCGGACTCTTCTCTCTCCAATATATGATGTTCCTTCGAAAATCCTTGATACTTCCTGTCAGCACACCAATGGTTACGCTCATCCTGCACACAGGAGCCTCTCTCATCTATCGGATTCTCTTCTTGTCCCGACGAGAGCGGTATGTAAGAAACCTGTTCGGTCGCTATGTCTCAGAAAAAGTGGTGCGGAAAATGGTTGACGAAGAAGTCCCCTTCGACATAGAAGGCCACATCAAAGAGATTTCAGTAATGTTCGCAGATATCCGAGGATTTACGCCGCTTTCAGAGAGGCTAAGCGCAAGGGAAACCGCCTCTCTTTTGAACAAATTCTTCTCCGAGATGATAACCGCTGTCTTCTCATTCGACGGCACTGTTGATAAACTGATGGGCGACTGTATTATGGCTTTCTTCAACGACCCAGATGAGCAACCTGACCACGCAGAGCGCGCTGCCGCCGTCGCACTCGATATGGTTAAACGAATCGATATACTGAAAAAAAGCGGCGTAAAAGGAACCAATAGCCTCGATATCGGTATCGGAATAAACACAGGAGTAGCAACCGTCGGCAACCTCGGCGCCCCAAAGTTCTACAACTACACCGCAGTCGGCGACACAGTCAACACCGCTTCAAGACTCCAAGGACTCACCCGCGACTACGGCGTGCATATCATCACATCCCAGGCAACATTCGAAAAAATTTCAAAAAACTTTCTCTGCCGCAGACTCGATTCAGTGCGAGTCAAAGGAAAAGAACAACCTGTCGCTATTTACGAAGTCCTCTCCCTTAAAAATAACGCAAGCGACAGGTTGCAAACATTCGCCAAAGAATATGAAAAAGCGCTCGAACTCTATCAGGAACGCAAATTCTCCGATGCCTCCATCTGCCTCAAAAAACTCCTCGAAACTTTCCCGAATGATATACCCTCTCAGATGCTCGCAGAAAGATGCGAATACTATGTAAACAATCCACCACCCCTTCAGTGGAACGGCGCATTCACAGCCCTCCACAAATAAGGAGAAAAAGTAATGAACGATGCAGCGACTACAGTAATTGTCATTCTTGTTGTCGCCTTCGGTATCGTAGCCCTCATCCTTTACTTTTTCTATGAGTACAAGCGGAAAAAGAAGATAATGGAACTCGCCTCCAGTCTCGGATTCAACTTCACCCCGCACGATATCTTCGCCCTCCCTGTCCGATTTTCGCATATATCCCTCTTCAAAGAAGGTCATTCTCGTAGGGCGAAAAACATCATCTACGGCACACGAGAAGGCGCCTCCGTCTTCATATTCGAATACTTTTATACAACAGGCAGCGGCAAAAATCAGAAAACGCACTCTTTCACAGTCTGCTCCGCTGAAACAGAAACGGATTTCCCATACCTCTGGATTAGAAAAGAGCGCTTCTTCGACAGACTCGCATCACTGGTCGGATTCGACGACATCGACTTTGAATCGAATGAGTTCTCAAAACAGTTCTATGTGAAGTCAGACTCAAAAAAATTTGCATATGAGGTCGTGAACCAGAAAACGATGCAATTCCTCCTCGAAGCCCCAACAAAACCTTTCCTTGAAATGTTCCACAATGCTACAGTCGCCTATCTGAAAGGAAGAGAAAACGCTTCAGTGTTCCTCTACCTCTACAACTTCGTTTTCGGTTTTCTCTCTTGTATCCCAGACTTCGTCCTCGAAAAATACAGCAAACAAAGAAGATGAAAAATCAATCCAATTGGACTCGGATGATTCTCCTTGAAAAGTCTAACAAGCCTCCTGCGTTCTGCCGAAGGAATCCTGTGCTTCGCAAGGCGACGAGCGAACCTGAAACGACACCACCAGATACGCAATGTGAGAAGAGGAACAATCAGCCCGCACCTAAAAAAAACTGTGAACGCCCCGAAGAGCGTTATCAGAAAAATTTTGATGTAGAGCATTCCTTATCTACTCAAAAAGACGACGGTCCAGAGTGCGGTAATGAACAGCCTCGGCAATATGCTCCTCTCTTATCTTCTCCTCTCCTTCAAGGTCCGCAATCGTCCGCGCCACTTTGATGATTCGAGAATATGCACGGGCGGAGAGTTTTAAGTTCTCCATAGCAGAGTCGAGAATCAATTTCGCTTGCGGGACGAGCGGACAAAATTTTTTCAATGTCTTCTCCGTCATCTGGGAGTTGAAATGAATCTTCGAGTTAGCGAAACGGTGTTGCTGAACCTGCCATGCGCCTGCGATTTTTTTGCGCAAAGTCTCAGAAGACTCTCCTGTCGCTTCTCCGCCCAGTTTGCGCCAGTCAACATAACCCACCTCGATGTGAATGTCGATTCTGTCGAGTAATGGACCCGGCACTTTGGCTCGATAATTCTGAATCTGGCGCGGACTACACCGACAGGCTTTGCGCAAGTCTCCGAAGTGCCCGCAATGACAAGGGTTCATCGAACCGACCAGCATAATGCGGGACGGAAAAGTGACAGAATAGTTAGCACGAGTAACAGTGATTTTACCCTCTTCAAGAGGCTCACGGAGCGCATCAAGAGCAGCCCGACTGAACAGCGGAAATTCGTCCATAAAGAGAACTCCGTTGTGCGCAAGCGACACCTCCCCAGGCTGGGGTACGATTCCTCCACCGACAAGCCCAACATCCGAAATTGTGTGATGAGGAGCACGGAAAGGACGATAATGCAGCAGACCTCCATCAAGCACACCTGCAATACTGTGTATCTTGGATGTCTGCAGCGCCTCTTCTTCGGAAAGCGGCGGCAGAATCGAAGGAAGCCTCCTCGCCATCATACTCTTCCCGCATCCCGGAGGCCCCACCATCAAAATGTTGTGCATCCCCGCACTCGCAACAACCAGCGCACGTTTTGATGCCTCTTGCCCCCGCACATCAAGAAAATCACCAACATCAGACTCCCGAGGAGGAGCCGGCAGAGTCCTGTCGGGCTCGCGAACCCCTCTTAAAACCTCGACCGCATCTGCAAGCGACTTAACAGCAAAAATCGGAACATCCCGAACATAGGATGCTTCAAGAGCATTCTGCTCAGGGACGACAACCCCTTCTACAGACTGCTCACGAGCAGCAATTGTTGAGGGAAGAACGCCGCGAACAGAACGAACTTTCCCAGAAAGACTCAACTCTCCAAGAACTACAAGATTCCGCTTGGCACTTATCTGCCCCGTGGCGGTAAGAATTGCAAGCGCTATCGCAAGGTCATACACCGACCCTTCCTTCTTTATCGCAGCAGGAGCAAGATTCACAGTGATTCTTCCTGGTGGAAATTCATAGTTGCAGTTCTTGATTGCAGAGCGGACCCTTTCACGGCTCTCTTTGATGGCAGCGTCTGGCAACCCCACAATCGTGAAAGAAGGAAGCCCTGACGAAATGTCAACCTCTATGTCAACTATATGAACATCTACACCGTAAATAGCACAACTTTTGCACCTCGCCAGCACAAAGCCATTCCTTAAACTGTTGGGCAGATTTACTTTTTCTTTTGGAAGACTCTGATGGCACAAAACTCTCCGCACATCGTGCAGAAACGGGAATCGCGCGGACGAGATGAACTGCGTAACTGCTTGAATCTGGACGGTAAGATGGCAAGTTTCTGTTGAGCATCCCAGTCAAGACAGGCACGCGCCTCCGAAATTTTACGGTCTCTCTCCGCCGCACCTTTTATACCTTTCGCAATATCCGCTGCGTGCGCCGCAATCCGCGCCGCAACCACCCCCTCAGCCACATCCGTAACATCAGGCAAACGAATATGCTCTGAAGGTGTCACATAGCATAAAAAATCCGCTCCGTAAAGTGCAGCCAGCGCCCCTCCTATCGCACTCGTTATGTGGTCGAAACCCGATGCAATGTCTGTAACAATCGGTCCAAGCACATAAAACGGCGCACCTTCACAGATGCTCTTTTGAAGCCGAATATTCTCCTCTATCTGATGGAGAGGAATATGCCCAGGTCCCTCTATCATCACTTGAACACCTGCTTCAAGCGCTCTCTTCCGTAACTCCCCAAGAATGAGTAACTCTTCTATCTGCGCACGGTCAGTCGCGTCCGCTATGCACCCAGGCCGCAACCCATCCCCCAGACTCAATGTCGTATCATACCTTTTGGCTATCTCAAGTAAGCGGTCAAACTCCTCATAAAGAGGATTCTCTTTTCCTGTCTCCTCTATGTATCGGGCAAGAAATGCACCTCCACGACTCACTACTCCCAATACTCTCCCTTGCTCCCTGAGCCGCTCCAAAGAGCGCTTCGTAACCCCACAATGAACCGTCACAAACGAAATACCGTCAGCAGCATGCTTCTCTATATCAGCAAAAAGAGCGTCTGGCGAGAACTCATCATACCTTCTACCCCTTTCCACCGCCTCCTTCACAGTCTGATAGATAGGCACAGAACCAACAGGCACAGTGGATTCCTTTATGATGTCTCTTCTGATTTCATCAAGGTCTCCCCCTGTGGATAAGTCCATTACAGTGTCCGCTCCTGTGTGAATCGCTACCCGTAACTTCTCCAGTTCCAACTCACACGATGCACTATCAGCAGAAGTCCCTATGTTAGCGTTTACCTTTGTGCGCGTTCCGCCGCCTACCGCTACCGGCTTTGCACCAGTGCGCCTGTTGTGTAAAATCACCATCCTGCCCTGTCTTATCTCTTCTCGAACATACTCGGTGTCTAAACCTTCATCTTTTGCAACAAAACGCATAAGGTTAGTCGTTTTGTTCTTCTTTGCCGCCTCTATCTGCGTCAACATATTTTATATCCTCAACAGGATGAAAAGAGACCGACCCAAAAGAGACTACTGACCCTGTCTGCGGCTCGTAAGACTGCTGATACGAGAGAAGAACACCTCTGCTTTTCGGAGGAAGAAGTTTCAAAAGAGACCAGACCGGCGGAAGACCGCAGATTTTACGACGGTCCTTCTCCTCGGCAATGAGATTGAAAAAACCGTCCGCATCCCCATCTGTAATCAGTTTGAGCATATTCAAGTCCTCTTGGCGAATCCATCCCATAACCTCTTCGTTTATAGAAACCCTGTCCCCAAATCTCGGACCTATGTGCGAAAAATCCGCCCCAGCGATTAAAACCGGATTCTCCGCACTCTTAATCGCCTCCGAGAATGCCCCCAGCGAATCGCATATCTTGGAATCATCCTTCGGGTTTTTCCCTTCAAGGAAAAATGGATGAAAACTGTTGCATAAAATCGGCACTATCTTTATATCACTCTCATTAAACAGATGCTTCAAAAAAATCGCCTGAAACTCTATGGAATGCTCACGCCGATGCGAAAACTCGTTCGCCGTCAGCCAGGGAAGTCTCTTCACCAATGCTTCCACAATCTCTGTCGCATTCTTAAAAGTTCCTAGCGGCGTCTCAAAATGCTTCTTCGTAATGGCAAAAGGCTCGTCCATTCCCAAATGGCAAGTCCCAAAAATGAAAAAAGTCGCAGGTGGCTTAACCATCCTCAAGGTACGGTATGCAGAAGCAAACGAAAAACCTCCTCGACCTATGTCAATGTGAGGCGCAATCACCCCCAATGGCTGTCGGCTATATTCTTCTTTCGGCAACCGCTCCTCCTTGTAAATCTCGTCCAGCATTCCCTTCAACTCAGTAGAATCGGCAGGATACGCATAACCAGAATGATGGGGTACACGAGTTGGAGACGCCAAGAAATTCTCCACAATCTGCCTCCGCCAGTTAAAATAGTTCTCGTTCTCGAGAAGATGAAACTCATCCATCTTCTTCACTATCTCCTCTATCATATCTGAATAAAGAAGAATGCCAAATGTCCGCATCACCTCAGTCTGAATGTCCTGAATCGTATGCTCTCCGTCCATAAACCCCAAAAGAATGAGGAGAGCCCCAGGAAATTGGTAAATGTCTCTCGACAAACCTTCAGGGTCACTTACGATGACCATCATCTTCCCTTCTTCCCCTTTAACAGGGAAGACTTCCAATGCCCTTATCTTCGGTTTATCCATACTCAACCCACCCACAGCAGTTCTATTTATCAGAATATAACGCCATCCTCATCTTCCGAATCTCTACCTTCGTCCCTTCGGTTACAATAAGAGCAAAAACCCCATCTTCACGCTCACAAGGCTTCTCTAAAGAACTGACCAGACTGCTCGATTCGATGGAGAGTTGCTTGTTGCGCACCCGAATCTTCATCGTATGCCAGTGACCAGGCGCAAAATCAACAGAAGTTATACTCTGCTGGTCGAAGGTGAATACATCAGGGTTTTCAGGTTTCGATGTCCCGTGTACGCAAACAACAACCGTCCCATGCGTAACAAAACGGAACTCCACCTCCATCACAAAGTTTCTCCATTTCGTCTCCTTCGGCGTGCAAAGCCAAGCCTCCTTGTCTCCTGCAGAATTGTCACAAACTAACACCTTCTCTTTAACACTCCAACGGTCTGTGTCCGTCTCCTTTATGTTGAACACCGTGTTTTCAATTGGCTCCCCAGAGAATATCTCCTTCCACTCCAATTTCTCCTCCGCTTGCGCCACCTCCACCCTCTTCGCAATCGCCTCCTTATATGTCTTGAGAAGTTCCTGCCTCTCCTTCTCCCATACAGTCGAGCGATACTTCTCAGGAAACCTCTCTAACTTTTTCACCGCCTCCTCAAACCGCTTCGAGTCCGCATCCCTGCTCGCATCAGCCTTTAAGTCAGCCCACTCTTTCGCAGATTTAGATTCCATCATCACCTCCTCGCGAGCCCTCTGCAACTCCCCCCACCACTTCGTAACCCGATAAGCGACAGGATATGTGTCTACCTCGGCAGCCAATTTGGCGTATTTGTCTGCCATATCCGCAGGCAGCAGTTGTTCAGCCTTGTACTTCTCCCTCATTGAATTTATCCGCTCAAATAACCTTCTGTATGCCTCCTCCGCACGCGCCTCAAATGTATCTCTCGCATTCGTCATCACACGCTCTATGTGCAGTTGCATAGGTGTCCCCGCTGCCTCCTTTATCAACTCGTTGTAAAGCGCCGTCAAACGCTCCGTGTCTTCAGGTCTCGTCTCCGCCACCCCCTTGAACTCCTCAAATTTCTTCTTCAACCTCGCCTCCTTCTGCTCAGGAGTCTCTTCGGCAGGAGACCCAGAAGATGTAGATGATGGCGTCGCCACAGGTGGCTTCCCCGCCTCATCTCTCTTCCCGCAACCTACTAACAGCAACGCCAGAAAAACAAACAGATAAACGGAGTGAAAACCAAACCGATACAGTCTTTTCATCTCTTCTCCTCTCCTTCTTTGCCCCTCTTATTCTCATCTCTGGGTGTTTCAAGAAGAGTTCTCCCCCCTGAACGCACCGCCGAATACTCCTCTAACACTTCAAGGACACCGTCCTTTTCTTTACACAAAAGAACTGTACCATCTTGCAAAAGAAGCAAACACCTTCCATCCCCTAAACCCGACACATTGAGAATAGGAATCTTCTTGTTCTGTTGCACTCCATTCTCTTTCTGAGATTGAGGAGATGGCGACTGAGAAAGTAGCGCACTCACTAAAAGTAGCCCCAGCAAAAATGCAACAATCATCATTACAGCATCCCTTGCCTGGAGAGCCATAAATCTACCCCTTCCTGCGCTTGGTAAGCGCCACAATGCCAGGCAACTGCGGGTTCTCGAGAAACTCCAATGCCGCTCCTCCACCCGTCGAAACATACGAGAGTCTGTCTATGTTCCCGTACAACTCAACCGCAGAAGTTGTATCTCCGCCGCAGAGAACAGTGTATGCACGCGAACGACCAATCGCCTGGGCAATCGCCGCAGTCCCCTTCGAAAACCCCTCCTGCTCAAACATCCCCATAGGACCGTTCCACAATATCGTCTTCGCTCCCCGCATCGCGGCACGGTATCGCTCTACCGTCTTCGGTCCTATGTCAACACCGACAAATCCGTCAGGAATCGCTCCCTCACAAAAATGCGCCTCTTCCCCCTTCTCAATACTCTTAACTACAAGATGATCTGACGGTAAAAACAGGTTCTCTCCCCCTGTCTCTTA
>JAOAAR010000233.1 GCA_026418755.1 Planctomycetota bacterium | reverse complement strand
GTGGTTATCATTTCTGTCCTTCTTCTTGTTTCGTCGGAAGTTGGGCTGGAGTTGTCTCCTGTGGAGGTTGCTGAGATAGTCTCCAAGGAGGAGTTGTTGAGAAATCTGAATCTGGCTGAGGAATGGGAGGTGGCTGCTTTAATGGATTTTCTTGAGTCTCTTGATGAACTCGAACTGGAGAGCGAGTGATGAGAGCGGTGTTGTTTGTTCTTTTCGGGGTTGTTCTAAGCGGGTTGTTTGCAGAGGATTCGCTTTCTGAGTCTCTCAAGAAGTGGAAGAGATTGTCTGTTGCGGAGAGGCGGGCTCTTGTCGAAGCATATAAGCGGTTCCGTTCTATGCCGAAGGAGAAGCAGGCTCAGGTAGTGGAACGGTGGCAGAGGTTCCGTCAACTCTCTGAGGATGAGAAGAAGCGGTGCATTGAGAGATGGAAGCACCTTAACAGTCTGCCTCGAGAGAAGAGGGAGGGGTTGGTGAGGCGGTGGCAGAAGATGGGGGAGGGTGTGAAGAATCTTATAAACACGCTTTCTGAAGAGAAGAGGGGGAATTTTTACAGGATGCCTCCGCAGAAGCGGATGCAGGAGGAGAGAAGGCTTGTCAGAGAGAATTCGGTTCGTCTTTTCAAGAGGATGGTTCCCTATTTGTCTGATGAGGAGACGAAGGGGCTGTTCTCATTAAGCGAGGAAGAGTTTTTAAGCAGGGTGCGCGAGTTAGTGGCGAAGCATGAGGAGAGTCTTCTTGAAAGTTTAATCAAGTCGCTTCCGAAGCCGATGCAGTTGAGGCTGGCGGAGATTCCGAAGGCTCAGCGGCGTGAGGCGGTGGAGGGGATGTTGAGGGACAACTGGAAGAAGCAGAAAGATTCTCTACGAGCAGCGGGGTTTAATGTCGCTTCATTTGAAGGGTTGCCGTTTCAAGCGGAAGTTCTTGCCGTATTTGGCGCTTACAGGAAAGTGGTTCGTTCAGTTGTGGATAAGATTCTTGAAGCGTTTAAGACGGTCGTGGAAGAGCCGTTGAGAATGCGTTATCTATCGGCTCTTCAGTCAAAAGATGTAGAGGAGTTGCCTGAGCAATTTCGCTCAAACCCTGAGATTTTGAGGCTCTTTTCACTTCCTCAAACGATGCGTGAGGAGATTTTAGGGATAGTAAAGCAGAGGCTCCATCATTCTCGCTCTGTTCTTGAGCAGCCTTTTCTTCCTCCTTCTTCCCGTTAGCGAGGCGTTCTCTATCTTTTTTGATGAATGAGGGTTAACCTGCATTTCG
Organism: Planctomycetota bacterium; assembly: GCA_026418755.1. Lineage (GTDB taxonomy): Bacteria > Planctomycetota > SKW154 > SKW154 > SKW154 > SKW154. The sequence goes on along the minus strand of JAOAAR010000233.1, from coordinate 2,305 downwards.
ATGGGCACTTGATTCTCATTTCACCAAATCTGCAGAGGTTTCTTCGTTATCTGTGAAAATCTGGGTCTGAATCGTTATTAAACGGGAGATTTTTTGCAAAATTTTCTTCTGCTTTGCGTCTTTAATAAAGAGTATTGTGAGTAGGAGGTGTGGAGATGAGGTTCTGGGTGTTTCTATTGGCGATGGTAGTGGTTTTTGCGTTCTGCGGGCTTGTGGTTGCGCAGGATTCTTCGAAGCCGTCTGCTCCGACCGAGAGGGTGGACTTACCTGTTGAGAAGCCGACGAAACCTGCTAATGACAGGGGAGGAGGTGATGATGAAGGTGGTGGTGGAGGCGATGACGAGGGGGATGATGACGAGGAGCCGCCGGTTGAGTTTTTTGACAAGGAGATTANGGCGAGCAAGTTGGTATATGTGTATGTGATGGACAAGACTGGGAGTATGAGTGGGAGGGTTGGGCATCCCATTACTGATGAGAAAGGGAATGTTATCAACAATCCGACGAAGTGGCAGCATATAAAGGCAGAGTTTAAGAAGTCTGTGATGGGGTTAGGGGAGAATGCCCAGTTCAGTGCTGTGGTTTATTCGGGTTATGCGACAGCCTGGAGATATTGTGGTTTGGAGGGCGACGCTCCAGAAGGCGACGCCTGAGAACAAGGCATCTGCGATGGCTTGGGTAGAAGGTTTTTCTCCCAATAGTGTTACTCCCATCTGGGACGCCACGAAGAGGGCGCTTGATATTCCTGGGGTTGAGACGATACTGCTTCATACTGACGGGGTGGCGAATGTTTATGATGGTGCTTATCATGGCGAGAGTTACAGTGCGGTTGTGAACAACTGCAATGTGACGAAATCGCGTGTTATACCTGCAGCGACGGCGAAGAAAGTGAAGATTCACACATTTGGTCATGCGCTATCTTCTTTCTATCCGCCCGATGTTGCGGGTGTTGGGGAGCAGATGTTGAAAGACATTGCGGCGGGGACGGGTGGCACATACACGAAAGTGAACTAATACGGTAGTGGTGGTGATTTAAGAGAAGCGACTGTTGCTTATCGCAACAGTCGCTGTTTTTTAGTATTGTGGTGGCGTTTTTGGCATGGCATTTTTTGCTTGATAAAAGGTTTGGAGTATGTTAAAAGAGAGACCTTTGTTAAGGTGGTGGTTAGGAGAGGGGGAATGGGTAGTGGGGCGGATGCATTGAGGGGGATGACTACGAGGGGTGGTGCTGGTGCGGTTGGGTTGACGAGAATGATAAACATTTCTCTGGATGCGATTTTTAAGCCGAGGACGATAGCGGTTGTAGGGGCGAGTAAGAACAAGGAGAAGATAGGGCACATAATTTTGCATAACTTGATAGTGGGTGGGTTTACGGGGAAGGTATATCCTGTCAACAGGGAGGCGGATGTTGTGCATTCCATAGCGGCGTATCCTGATGTTATTTCTATACCTGGGGAGGTTGACCTTGCTGTGATTGCGGTTCCTGCGAAGTTTGTTTTGCAAGTGATTGAGGAGTGTGTGGAGAAGAAGGTTAAGGGGGTGATTGTGATAACGGCGGGTTTCAGGGAAATAGGTCCGAAGGGGGCGGAGATTGAGGCACAGTTGTTGGAGAAGGTGCGTAACGCAGGGATAAGGATGGTGGGTCCTAACTGTATGGGTGTGTTGAATATGGACCCTAAGGTGAGTATGGCTGCGACATTTGCGGGGCAGTTGCCGATACCTGGGAAGGTGGCGTTTGTGACGCAATCGGGGGCGATTGGAGGTGCAATCATCCGCTATTCGCGTTACTCGAACATTGGAATCTCGAAGTTCATCAGTCTTGGTAACAGGGCGGATGTTTCATCGAATGATATGCTCTCATATTTGGAGATTGATGAGCAGACGGACACTGTTGCGATGTATTTGGAGGACATAGGGAATCCGAAGAGGTTTGTGGAGGTGGCGAGGAGGCTGACGAGGAAGAAGCCTGTGATAGTGTTGAAGTCTGGGAGGACTGCTGTTGGGGCGAGGGCGGTTTCTTCGCATACGGGTGCGTTGGCGGGGCTTGATGTTGCTTATGATGCGCTTTTTGAGATGTGTGGCATAATCAGGGCTGACACGGTTGAAGAGATGTTTGACATGATAAAAGTCTTTTCTGAGCAGCCGAGGCCTTCGAATCGGAGTGTTGTGGTTTTGAGTAATGGAGGGGGTCCTGGGATTCTGGCGGCGGATGCTCTTATATCGAAAGGGCTTAAACTACCGGATATTTCAGAAAAGAGCAGAGAAGAACTCTCGAAATTTTTAGTAGAGGAGGCGACACTGCGCAACC
>JAOAAR010000232.1 GCA_026418755.1 Planctomycetota bacterium | reverse complement strand
AGGAGGCAAAAATGAGATACTTTGGGGTCTCTGTTTCTGTACTGCTCTCTATGATGGTTATGATAGTCTGGGGCGATGAGGAAAAGAAGAATGAGGAGAAGAAAGAAGAGTCGAAAGCATTGAGACTGGTTCAGGAGTTTCGGAGCGTTCAGCAGAGAATCGGTGAGGATCCTACCTCTGTAAAGACAGAGCAGACGGTTTCGGTGTACGGCAAAAAGGTGGGAGTGAGAACAAAAGGGTTCGGATTGCGTTATATATTCGATGGGGAAAAAGAAGAGATAATAGTAATAAACGAGGAAGAGAAACAGTTTTACAGTCTCCCGTTTTCGCTGATGGGATACTATTATGCACTTGTGGTTGAGGGGGTAGTTGAAAGGTTAAGGAACGAGAAGTCTGCAGCGCAGAAGTTACCTGAAGAGGAGAGAAAAAGGTATGAGGAGGCTTGTAAAGAGCGTTGGAGCGCCGCGGAAGCGTTTTTAAGAAAGACGGAGCCGAGTGAGGTTAAAGTTGAAACGAAGGAGTTGAGTGAAAAGGTCTGCGGCTATAGTGCGAAGGAGATAAAAGTGGTGGCGGATGGAAAAGTGGTTGTTGAAGCGACAGTGACGCTTGATGTGAAACTGGATGTGAAGATTTTGGCGTTTTTTGTCCTTGCCTCTTCTCTTCCGAACAAAGTGCGTACCGAGGTCTCCAGGATTGAAGGGTTGCCTCTCCGATATAAAGAATACGGCAGATTAGGCGATTTCAAAAGCGAGACGGAGACAAAGGTAAAGAGCGTGGAAAAAGAGAGCGTGAAAGAAGAAGAGGTTGCGTCTGAAGTGAAAGTACCTGATGGTTACACCGAAGTGAAGGAGCCCGAAATAGTGCAGAGTTTGAGGATGTTGAAAGAGCGGGGCGTAAAGTGAGCAGTCGTCGTCTTCTCGATTTCCTGATAATTCTTTTTGCTTTTCTGATAATCTTAGGGGTGTTGATTCGGACAGAAGATAACAGAGGGGATATTTCAGTTGTCCCCCTTTGTCATGAAAAGCCGAAACTTTTAGTGGACATAAACAGCGCATCTACCGAACTACTCTCTCTTCTTCCTGGTATCGGGGAGAAGACTGCGGAGAAGATAGTTGAGTATAGGCGCAAAAAAGGGCGCATAGAGAGCCTCTCCGAACTCGAAAGAATAGAAGGGCTAGGGAAGAAGCGGTTGGAGAGGATTGCGCCATATGTCAGGTGAATATGGGCGTGCGCCAAATGTATTAGGAATTGCGATAGCCTGCACCGTTGCCCTTTGTTTCACCTTATACGGCTTCATTTCTGATAGGCTTTCGGTTCACTCCATTACAATTATTCTAGCAGGGGTTAGCATATTGGGAACGGTCGCGTTATGGGCATCTGCTATTTTCATAATCCGTATCAAAGTTAGAATCAGGCACGCCGAAACCTCTATTCTGGGAAGGGAAAATTTGCAGGACAGAGTCGAAATTCTGAGTGCGATTCGAGAGATTTCTCTCCTGGCAGTGACCGATACGACAAGAGAAGAGGCGGCTGGCGAGATTCTGAACATATTATCGGGTCCTCTCGAAGCGCGTAGAATCTCACTTTTCGTCGGAACATCAGAGGGTTTGAAACCAATAGCCCTTAAGACACAGAAACATCTATACCACCAAGGAAAGATTCCTCTTAAAGGGTGGGAGACTGAAGCAGCGAACCTTGCTTATTCTCAGATGAGACCGGTAAGGGTGCCGAAAAAAGGTGGTCTTCTGGTAGCGTATCCTTTTGGAGGTGATGAAGGGGCACGCGGAGTCATCCTTTTTTTAACAGCAAAGAAAAAAGCGGACGAGAACGAGAAGCGAATGTTTCATATAATCCGTGCTGTTTCTTTGGCGCTTCGGATGCCTGCCCTTTATGAACGCGCTGTTTACGATGTCCTTACAGGTCTTTACAACAGGCGCCATCTGAACGCACAACTTCCACTCATCTTCGACGAAGCACGGAGGACGAAAGAGCCGTTGAGCGTAATCATGCTAGATATTGACCATTTCAAGACTATAAATGATACATACGGCCATCTGTTTGGGGACAGAGTACTTTGCGGAGTTGCTTCCTGCGTTCAAGGGGTGTTGAGAACATATGACAGTGCCTACCGCTATGGCGGAGAAGAAATCTGTATCATTCTGCCGAGAACAAAATTAGAGGATTCCTATAAGGTAGCCCAAAGATGCCGCGAGGAGATTCTTTCCCAGCCATTTTACACTGATGAGGGAGAAAGAGTCAAAGTCACAGTCTCTGGAGGCGTTGCAGTTTTATGCGCCTCAGATACAACCCCTCAGAGTTTGCTCGAGCGTGCCGACGCTGCGCTTTACGAAGCAAAAGAATCAGGTCGCAACCGCATCGTCGTCGCTGCTTCTTCCCACTTCATCCGCCAGATTTAACCTCGATGAGCATCAATAGACATTTGCAAGTTAAGTTAATTGTGTTGACTGGCGCCTCTGTCGTCTTATCTTCCTTCTACTACTTTGCTAAATCTTTAATATTGCTTTACAATTCGGATACTTACCTGATTCCAATTTTTCTCCTATTGTATAACCCAACAGACTTCCAACAATACCACCAACAATCGCAAGAGACCATAACCCTGAAAGTTAGAAGAGCAAAGTTCAACTTTTATATTTGTCAACGAAAAAATACTTGTGAATCAACATTGAAAGATTTTGGTAGGATTCAGGATGTTGTTCGGGTCGAAAACTTTTTTCAGTCTCTTCATCAAAGCAATCACTTCTTTGTCTAGTTCTAGACCGAGATATTTAGACTTCGTTAGACCGATACCGTGTTCGCCAGTAATTGTGCCACCCAAAGAGACTGCTTCCTGAAGCAATTGTTTGACCGCTTCGTCAGTCGGCATCCCTCTTTTGGGTAGGAGAAAGTTTATATGAAGGTTTCCGTCGCCGGCATGTCCGTAGATTGCAGGCTTTAAGCCGAACTTCTTCGCAATACGGCTCGCCTGTGTGTAAAGTTGGGGCAGGGCAGAAAGCGGAACTGCGACATCTTCGGAGACCTTGTCTTCGCAGATTCCGAATAAAGCGCTAGACATCCCTCGCCGAAGAGACCAGAGTTCTTTTTGCCTGACAGCCGAATATCCGTAAAGGAGTTTGTCGGCGAAATGGCGCAAGAATTCAGCACACTTGCGGGTGTTTTTTCGGACTTCTGAAGATGTACCGTCAAATTCAATCAGAAGCAGTGAAGAACCTTTCTTTAACCACTGGGGCTTCTTTTCAAGGTTCTTTGCCAGAGCGTCGAGGCAGGTTGAGTCGACAAATTCGAGTGTGCGCGGAAGAAAACCTTCTTGAAGAAGGTTATTCGAGGTGACAAGAGCGGTAGTCGGGTTTGTAAAAGTGGCAAGTAGTGTAGCAGACGCTTCCGGAAGCGAAATGAGTTTAAGAGTGATTTCGATAAAGAGAGCAAGCGTTCCTTCGGAGCCGACAAGTAGTCTTAAGACATCATAGCCTGCGACCGATTTATGGGCGTAAGAGCCGAGATGAAGTCTCTTCCCGTTGCCTGTGACTACTTTTGCAGCAAGAAGGTAATCG
>JAOAAR010000231.1 GCA_026418755.1 Planctomycetota bacterium | reverse complement strand
CGGCATGGCAGTCGACTCCAATATTCTCATCTATGAACGCACGCGCGAAGAACGCGACTTAGGGAAATCTCTCCGTCAAGCGGTCTCTGCCGGCTTCTCTCGCGCTTTCTGGGCAATCTTCGACTCCAACATAACCACACTCATCACCGCGCTCATCCTCATCCCCATAGGAACAGGTCCTGTCAGAGGTTTCGGAGTTGTCCTCGCCATCGGAATCGTGTGCACAATGTTCTCGGTTCTTGTCGTGGCACAAACGATTCTAAATCTGTCAGTTGACAAGAGAATCATCCGCAGAATGAAGATGCTTCAGTTCATCAAAAACCCTCGTTTTAACTTTATCCGCTGGATACCACTGGCTTTCGTTATCTCCGCAATACTCGTCACAGGAGGCGTTGTCCTCTTCTCTGTTCGCGGCGATGAAAAATACGGCATCGAGTTCACAGGTGGCGTCCTCTATCAGGTCAACTTCCATAAACCCACTTCCGTCGCAGATGTCCGCAACCTGGTCTCCTCCGTCGAGAGTTTAAGCAATGTGAGCGTAACAGCGGTATATACGGACACTCCCGGCGAGAACAGAGAAAAAGGAGAAGCGTTCCAATTCCTCATAAAAGGACGCGCAATTCAAGAGACAAAAAATCCTTCGCCTTCTGCGGGCACAGATGCCCCCTCAGACAAAAAGGAAGAACAGAAGAGTGAGTCAGTTGAGCGGTATATCCAGAAAAGGTTTGAAACCCTTTTCGGAGAGTTGTTAGTTCCCGATTCGTTTCCGGAGACAGATGAACTGCTCCTCGCACGCACAAAAGCCCAGACCGAAAACAAACTCCTCCTCGATGTTGTGGTCCTAACCCCTCTCAACGAAGAGGAGTGCAAGAAAGAGATAAAAGGGGCTATGGCAAAGGCGGGTTTTGCAGATTCCTCCGTCGAGAAGCAGTCGTTTGATGAGAAATACAGCGGTAAATACACTCGATTCCGAGTGATTGCACCGAATGTAGACTTCTCAAAGGTTTCGCTGGAACAAGCGCTCCAAAACGCCCACGCTGCACTCAAAGGAGCGGAAACTCTTAAACTTCCTGACCCCTTCCCGCGCATCCAAAGCATTGGAACATCAGTCGCCTATAACCTCAAGTCCAAAGCCATAATCGCGCTCATACTCGCCTTTATTGCAATCATCATCTATGTGGCAATCAGATTCGAACTCATATACGGCATAGCAGCAGTGATTGCACTTATCCACGATGTCCTCGCTGCACTCGGAGTAATTATGCTGTTGGATATGCTGGGTATCCTCGAAATTAAAATAGACCTGCCAGTGATTGCTGCCTTCCTGACAATCATCGGCTACTCCTTAAACGACACCATCGTCATTTTCGACCGTATCCGCGAAAGTTTGCGCCGTAGAAAATTCCAGGCAGGCGCCCCCATAGGATTCACCGAACTCATCAACGACTCCATCAACTCCACTCTCTCACGAACCATATTAACATCCCTCACAACATTTATCGCTCTTCTCATCCTCTTCATATTCGGGGTAGAAACATTAAGAGGGTTCACTTTCACGATGATGACAGGCGTCTGCATCGGTACCTACTCTACCATCTATATCGCAAGCGCATTCCTCATCCTAATGAGGACAGAAAAATATGAGAGAGCAAAAGCGCTCCGAGAAATGAAAGAAGCGGAAGAAGAACGCAAACGACTGGAAGCGGAACTCCCTTACTCTTCTGATGAAAGCGCCCAAGAAGAACCTGCAGAAGAAGAGACGGTTGAGAGTCCAGATATGGAGAGTTACGCAGCAGCAGAAGAATCCGCCCAAAAAGAAGAGCGCAAAAAGAAACAGAAAAAACGGAAATAACAACAGATATGTTTGCCAGTTCTCCCAACGCATCAATGCAATGTTGTTGAAAGGCGTAAGTGAATTTGTAGTTACGCGCCCTTATTCCTAATCAGCATCCTGCATTATAATTCAGTAAGGCAGCCAGATTCCGCACCGTAGAAGATTCTCCGTTAAACCACACCGTTTAATAAAAACACTCATCCAGTAAGGGGAGCACCATCTACAAGAAGAGTAGAAGGGCGTAGAGACTCTATACCATTTCGGGAACAGAGATACTCGAAGGGGTCTTCGTCGTAGAGTGCTAAAGTCGCAGAATAACCCTCTTTTATTCTGCCGAGTTGCTTGAAAGCGGATGCGGATGCGGCGGAGGAGGTGTAGCATTTCAGCGATTCTGATAATGTAATGGATTCGTCTCCGTAGACACCTTCTCTGCCGATGTCCATTGCTGCTTGGATGTTGCGCCACGGGTGCGGCGACTCGACTGGAGCATCGGTACCAAACGCAAGAGAGACTCCGCTATCGAGCATACTGCGCAGGCGGTACATAAGGCGGCTTCTTTTTCCTAGCCTCTTGCGCGCTGCTTCTACATCGCCATACTGCTGAACCGGTTGAACCGAGGCTATTATCCCGTATCTTCCTGCTCTCCGAATGGCAGAAAGAGTGGCTGTCTGAAAATGCTCGACGCGTAGAATTGTGCCCTCCTGACAGGCTTGCTTCGCATAACAAGAAAGTAATCCAACTACCATCTCCACTGCGAGGTCGCCTATGGCGTGAACTGCAAAAATTTTCAGTCTTCCAAACGATTTTAGGAGTTCTTTTTCCAGAGTAGCGTTATCGAGAATCTCGACTCCGAAATTTTTTGTACCAAGATAAGGAAGTCGCATCAGGGCGCCCGAGTTACCCAAGGCGCCGTCTTTGTAAAGTTTTACCCCGTCAACACTACCAACACCTTCGGAAGAGAGGAGTTTTGACGGTCTCTCTTCTACAAGGATGCGTAAAGGAATGCAAGAGGCAGCATCTCTTATGAGTGCGACATCTTTTGGCTCGGCGATGACACAGAGAGCACCGATGCCGTAACCTGTCAGATGATTCAGAGCGGTCTTGAGAGCGTTACTGAAGGCGGAAGACTCAGAAAGTGAAGGTGCAGCGCGCTCAATCAACATTATACCATTCTCCTTCAAAATTCCTGTCGGAGAGCCATCTTCGTCTTGTTCAATCACTCCGCCTTCTGGTGGGACGGTTCTACCCGTTACAGCGGCTTTCGTTAGTGCCGCGGTATTGACCCACAAGGAGTGACCACATCGAGAGCGCAGAGAACAAGGGGTGTCAGGAAGGATGAAGTCGAGAATCTTTTTATGAGGGACAAAATTCAGATGCGCCGACTCCCATCCCCTACCCAAAATCCATCCTGAGACTCTTGGCGCTTCAAGGAGTCTTTTTCGTAACTCTTCGACTGTCCTGATTCCGGTGAGATTTGCTGTCATTGCTGATTTGGCATAACCAGCAAGGTGAATATGAGAATCAATGAATGCTGGGGTTACGAACCGAGCATGCCAAGAAGCAGCCCTTTTCGTATGCCTGTAACTCAACTCTGTTATGAGACCGTCTCGAATCGTGATTTCGACAGGGTTTTTAACATACTTCTCTCCGTCAAAGAAAGAGTCACTCTTCAATAATTTCATACTAAATTATGACTACCTCCAGCGCTGTTTTTCCGTTATTATATATGAAGGAGTATGGAAG
>JAOAAR010000230.1 GCA_026418755.1 Planctomycetota bacterium | reverse complement strand
GTGTATAAGAGACAGGCACTGGTACGCAGGCGAATGTGGAACTTGCTCGAGCCTCAGGTATTCACATCGGGAAGGCGGGTGGAATCGTTTCAGACAAATTTCTGCGCACGAGTGTAGAGAATGTTTTTACCTGCGGAGACTGTGCTGAGTCAGAGCACTTTATAACGAAGAAGCCAGTATTAAGTGCACTTGGTACAATTGCATCTCGTCATGGGATGGCGGCTGGAGAGAATGCGGCGGGCGGCGAGCGGGTTGCGGCGCCCGTGCTAGGTGCAACTGTTATGAGGCTTTTTGGACTTGAAATTGGCTCTGTGGGTCTTACTGAGACACAGGCGAAAGACGCAAATCTTGATGTGATTGCGATGCAGGTGAAATATCCTTCTCTTCCGCATTATTTCGAGGGAGGCGAAGAAGTCCCCGTGCGAATGATTGCCGAGAAGCAGACAGGAAAAATTCTTGGTGCGCAGATTCTGTGCAGAGAAGCAGCAGCACTTAGAGTCAATCTTATATCGACTGCGATTCTTGCAGGAGTCACGGTCTCTCAGTTTGCTGACAGCGATTTCTGCTATTCACCACCTTGCTCCGACATCTGGGCACCTGAGGCAATTGCCGCTCAGACTATCATGCGACGCCTTAAGAGAAGTTGAGTAAAGATTCGCAGATGGAGGTGATTCCTTCAGCATCCAATTTGAGTTCTGAAAGAAGTTCGCTTCTTGAGCCATGTCCTATAAATCTGTCCTTGACTGCGTGTATGTGGAGTCTGTTTATGTAAGGGGTGCCGAGGAGAGTTTCTGCCACAGCGGTACCAATTCCGCCAGCAAGGCATCCTTCTTCGACTGTCAGAAGTATAGAATGGCTTTCCGCCATTTTCATTATCAGTTCACCATCGAGAGGCTTGGCGAAGCGGAGGTTCACAACTGTTGGAGAGAAATCCTTCCGCTTTTTAAGAATCCTCGCCGCATCAAGTGCTTCTTTCACCATAGAGCCGTAAGCGAGAATCGCCACTTTCTCGCCTTTGTTTAAGATTTCGCCTTTACCCACATCAAAGAGTCTCTTTTCAAAAGAAGTTTTAATCTCGGTTTCCGATTGGGGGCATTTTGCACGAGGGTAGCGGAGCAGAAGAGAGAGTTTTTTTTCAAGCGCAGTGAGAATGAAAGGTTTGAACTCGCTCCCATCTTTGACCGCTGCAACAACAAGATGAGGAAAAAGTCTTGTGTATGCGATGTCGAACATTCCGTGATGGGTCATACCATCGCGTCCCACGATTCCTGCTCTATCAATGGCAATCAAGCAAGGGGTTTTTTGGAGCGCTATTTCGTGGAAGAGTTGGTCGAAAGCGCGCTGCAAGAATGTTGAATACAGAGCAATCACAGGGAAAAACCCTTCTTTGGCGAGTCCTGCGGCAATCCCTAATGCGTGGGATTCGCAAATCCCCACATCGTAGAACCTGTCTGGAAAGCGTTCTCTGAAGGGGAGAAGTCCTGTTCCTTCTGGCATACCTGCTGTGATAGCAACGATTCTCTTTTCATTTTCAGCAACCTGAAGGAGCGCCTCTGAGAAAGAGTCGGTATATGTTGTCTCTTTTTCAAGGCTCTGGGTACGGACTTTGCCATCCGGAGAGAGGATGAGGGGAGTGATTCCATGAAACCGTTCAGGGTCGTTTTCTGCTGGGGAATAGCCACGCCCTTTCTGTGTTACAACATGGAGGATAGTAGGTCCTTCAAGTTCGCTTTTGAGGCGTGTAAGAAGCGAGACGAGAAGCGTTATATTATGGCCGTCTACAGGTCCGTAGTATGAGAAGCCTAAATCAGAGAAAAGCGCTCCTGGAGGGAGGACGAGTCCGCGTAAGGACGAGAGTGCTCGTTCCGCGGTTTCTTCGGCGGAGCGGAGGATTTTGGGAAGTGTGCGGGCGAATCTGCGTATGCGGCGTCTCACATCGCGATACAGTGTACCTATTCGGATTTTACTCAAGTATTTTGCAAAGGCTCCGACTGTTGGCGAGATTGACATCTTATTGTCGTTCAAGACGACAAGGAGATTTGGTTTGAGAAAACCTGCGTGATTGAGTGCTTCAAGGCTCATTCCGACCCCGAGGGCGCCGTCTCCGACAAGTGCGACCACTTTCTTTGTGCCTCCGCTCATTCGTTCGGCGAGCGCTATGCCGAGTGCGGTTGAGAGCGCAGTTCCCGCATGCCCTGTCACGAATGAGTCATATTCGCTCTCCTGAGGGTTGGTAAACCCGGAGATTCCCCCTTTAAGGCGAAGGGTGTTAAACTCTTTTCGCCTTCCCGTAAGAATCTTATGTGTGTAGCACTGATGGCTTACATCGAATATCAGGACATCCGATTTGAAATCGAAGACATAATGGAGCGCCAGTGTGAGTTCTACTACGCCGAGATTTGGAGATAGATGGCCTGAATTTTTGAGGACTACATCGATGATGAAGGAGCGTATCTCTGCAGCGAGTTTCGGCAGTTGAGAAACTTCCAACTTTCGTAAATCTTGTGGACTGTCTATCGTCTCAAGAAGTGACATCATTCGCTCTCCAGACGAAGAGAGGAGACATCGGGCAGTTCTTCCAGCGATTTGATTCCGAAAAGTTCGAGGAACTTTTTGGTGGTACCATATAGAAGTGCTCTGCCGCGTGCAGGGTCGCGGCCGACGACGCGCACAAGTCCTGCTTCCATCAAAGCCCTTATATGCTCGCCGCAGGAGATTCCTCGAAGAGATTCTATCTCTGCGCGTCTGACAGGAGAATTTTCTTTATGTCTCCAGGCGATGATTGCGAGCGTTTCGAGCGCGGCAGGGCTCAGAGCCTTTCGGCGTGTCTTTTTCGCTTTCTCAATATAGGAGTGGTATGCAGGTAGTGAAAAGAGTTTAAAACCACCTGCCACAGATTCGAGCGTCAAAGCCGAGCCTGATTGAACAAGTCTGTCTTTGAGATGGAGTAGTGCTTTTTCAATCTGTGTTTCCGGGACATCAACGATTTGAGCCAAGCGTGCGATGCTCATTGTTTCCCCTGTAGCGAACAGAACCGCCTCGATTGCACGTGCTATACTTTCAATTTCTATCTCTTGAACCATTTTTCTACCTCCGTCAAAGAGAATCTTTTAAGGAGAGGGCGTCCGTGAGGGCAAGTAGGGGGAATATGGCAGCGGCGTGCTTCAGCAAGCAGCGCCCCAATCTCACGGTTCTCCAGCGGCTCTCCTGCTTTAACCGCCGCCTTGCAAGAGAGCACCTTAAGAGCACTATCAAGCCGCCCTTTACGGTCTGCATCAGATTGTTCTTTTATCTCGCTCAACAGTTCGTGAACGATATTCTCCCATTCTGAAGACTCGATTCCTATGTCGGGAAAGGCAAACAGGGTCAACTTGTTTCCGTTCAGTTTAACATCAAGCCCCAGCGTTTCAAAGAGTGCTCTATTATACTCAAACAATGTGATTTCCACAGCGTCAAGTTCCACAGAGAGAGGAACGAGAAGTCGTTGAAGGCGAAGTCCGTTATCAGCAAGCAGGGCACGCAGCCTGTCGTAGAGGAGGCGCTCGTGGAGTGCGTGCTGGTCAATGATGAGGAACCCAT
>JAOAAR010000229.1 GCA_026418755.1 Planctomycetota bacterium | reverse complement strand
GGATGGTCATCTTTCCCTTTCGGGTAGGTGCGGGTCTGAATGTCCCAATTATAATCCTTTGCCCATGAGGCGTCCACATAAGGAACGGGATGCTCCCTGTTGGCGTCAATAAACTCCTTATATTCTCTGTTGGTTACAGGGTATTTGCAGATGTAGTACGCTTTGAGATAGACTTTATGTTTGGGCGCCTCGTCGGGTGCTCCGTCGTCCGCTCCCATTTCAAACCAACCTTCCCCAATCAGCACCATATTTCTGTATCTACTCTCCTTCTCTTTAGCAAGAGCATATAACTTTTTGAGTTCTTCGTCTTGGGGTCTCAATTTCAACGCTGCCTCGAAGGCATCCTTTGCTTCTTTCCACTCTCTTGCCTTAAGTTTTCTTTTTCCGAATTCCAACCGCTCTTTATAGAGCACCTCTTCCATTTTGGCCTTACTCTCAGTGACGGTGGGAAGGAGAGATTTTGCTTCGGAGGCGGAAGAGGAATATGGATACTCGACTGCAACCCTGTTCAGCAGTTCCAATGCTTCGTCGAATTTATCTTGACTGAATGCATCTCTTCCCCGTTTTAGAATCTCTTTTGCCTTCTCCTCGTAATCTCTCAAGTTTCTGAGGAGAGACTCTTTCTTCTCCTTATGAGACTGGGTAGTTGGTCTGAAGAGTTCCAACATTCTGAGCGCTTCTCCATATTTCCCATCTCTGATGAATTGTTCGATTTCAGAGAGATAAGCACTTTCTCTCTTCTCGGTGAATTTACGCTCTATTTCTTCCAGAGTTTTTGCCACCTCACTCTCGATGTCCGTTCCTTTATACTGGACTAAGAATGTCTTGAAGGCAATTTCAAGTTCTTCCAATTCTTTTAAAGAGAGAGTGGGGGGTTCCAGTCTCTTTTTGAGAGAAGCAAACTCTCTGGCAGCGTTCAACTCTTTTTCTGCTTTCAAAATGAGGTTCTCCAAGCGGCTTTTCTCCTCGTCGTCAGGGTAATTTTTCAAAAACTCTTGTGCCAGACTGATGAACTGGGAATAGTTCCTCCGACTCAACGCATCCGTTACAGAAGCGAGCGCATTATCTCGAAGTTTTTGGCGCTCCGCCGCTGCTCTCAGCATTGTCCAGACGACAGAAATCAGGACGATGAGCGCCAGAATCGCGGCTGCCACGAGCGCCTGTTTTTTGTTCAATTTGGGAAGAGGAATCGCTTTGAACTTTGTAAGTATCTGTTTTGAAAGAGGCTTTTTCCCAGCAACCTCCTGTTTTTCGTACTGGTCTCCAACCTCTCGCTTGCTGACAGCAGGTTCCTGTTTCTCTTCCTCCAGTATTTTCTCAGCGTATTTCGGTCTTTTAATCATCTCTGTGGGAGGTTTGATGACTCCGCTCTCATCCAGTCTTACGCGAAAATGGGGTCTTGTTGTAGATTTCGGGGGAACAGTGGTTGGCGGTTTTGGGGTCTGTCTTGTCTCCTCTCTGATTTCGATTTTTGGCTCAATCTTCTGGTCTGTTTTCAACTCGATTCTCGGTTGAGTCTTCGGCTCGATTTTCGGAGAGGTCTTAGGTCTAACAGAGGTTGAAGGAATCTTGCTCGAGGCAGATTCCGGCGCTTGTTTCTCCGCAGAAGGTTTCGTAGGAACCATCTTTTCTGAAGGCTTTTTCTCGGCAGCAGTCTGTTGAGGAGGAGAGACGGGTTTTGTTACGGGCTCCTCTGCGGGTTTTTTAACACTCGTAGTGGGCTCGCCTGTTTTCTGCTCTTTGATTGTGGCTCCAATAGCGCGCAATTTTGCCATATCATCGTCTGTCGCTTTACCTGAGAACACCTTGTCGAGAATCACATCAATAGCAGGCTCAAAAGAGGGAAGTCCTTTGTCATCAACGCCGACTGTTGCCTTGATGACTATACTCTCCCCGCACTTCGGGCAGGGAAGGTCAACCCCTTCGAAAATATCTTCTATTTTGAAGAGATGTCCGCAAAGCGAGCAAGATGCAACAATTTTCATTTCTCAACTCTCCACAACTATTTACATTCAGCCCAGTTTTTGCCGACGGATATACTCACAGCAAGAGGCACATCCAATTTCACCGCACCGCTCATCACATCGCTTATCAAATCCTTCTCCTCGGCGACTCTCTCATCTGGAATTTCAAAAAGCAATTCGTCGTGGATTTGAAGTATTATTTTAGTAGGGCTTGAACGCCTTTTCAACTCTTTATAGATTTTTATCATTGCAAGTTTGATTAAGTCAGCGGCGGAACCCTGCATCACTGTATTGACC
>JAOAAR010000228.1 GCA_026418755.1 Planctomycetota bacterium | reverse complement strand
AGATGTGTATAAGAGACAGACTGTATTGACCGCAAGCCGTTCTGCCAAAGATTTTGTCTGTTTGTCGCTTGCGTCTATTCCTGAAATATACCTGATTCTTCCCATAATCGTACGCACATAGCCATCTTTCCGCGCCTTTTCTATTACTGAATCGAGAAACTCTCGTACTCTCGGATGATTCTCAAAGTACTTGTCAATATATTCTTGTGCCTCGTGATGGCTGATAGAAAGTTCTGTTGCGAGCCCGTGTGCGGAAAGGCCATATATGATTCCAAAATTGACCACTTTAGCCTGTCTGCGCATCTCGGGAGTCACATCCTCCGGTTTAACTTTATGGATTCGGGATGCAACAAACTTATGAATGTCTTCTCCGTTCTCAAAGGCGGAGCGCAACCCTTCATCTGCTGAAAAATGGGCGAGGAATCTCAACTCTATTTGAGAATAATCGGCTGAAAGGAGCGACCAGTTTTTCGGGTCGGCGGGGATGAATGCGCGGCGGATTCGCCTACCCCACTCATCCCGGACGGGGATATTCTGCAGATTCGGTTCTGAAGAGGAGAGTCTTCCTGTTGCTGTTGCTGTTTGATTGAGTGAAGTATGCACACGTCCATCTGAAAGAATCAAAGATGGAAGAGAGTCAATGTATGTGGTTTTGAATTTCGCAAGGGTGCGATATTGCATAAGGAGAGCAGGTAGTCTATGATAAGCGGCCAGTTGCATCAGGACATCAGCATCTGTTGCCATCTGTCCTGTCTTTGTTTTACGCACCTTGGGCAGTCCCAACTTGTTGTATAAGATGTTGCTCAACTGACGGGGGCTGTCGAGGTTGAACTCTTGCCCTGCTGATTCGTAAACCTCAACTTTAAGCGCTTCGATTTTCTCTCCCATCTCCTTTGAGAGAGAACGCAAATATCCTGCATCAACACTGACTCCCCAAAGTTGCATATCCGCCAGAACTTCCACAAGAGGCATCTCAACCTCATTAAAAAGATTTTCAAGCCCTTCCTTTTTCAAGCCTTCTTCTAACAAAGGTTTCAAGCGCATCACCACATCTACATCTTCGCAAGCGTATGGAACCACATTTTTGAGAGGGACGAGGTCCATCGTCAGTTGAGATTTTCCTTTTCCGATGAGAGACTCTATAGAGATATTCTTTCTGCCGAGGTAGCGAAGAGAAAGGGAATCCAGGCTATAACCGCGACCTGTGGGGTCCAGAAGATATGCTGCTATCATCGTATCGAACAGAAGCGGTTTAATGGTGATTCCTTCGCGGCGCAGTAC
>JAOAAR010000227.1 GCA_026418755.1 Planctomycetota bacterium | reverse complement strand
CATTAGGATACCACGGGACTCTCCCAGTCTTTCACTCATATATACCCACACCAGGTTTGAGGTGAGCGCCCCAAATGTCTGTGACGCCACAAAATAACCCAAATATGACTTCACATCTACTTCCAGCCACCTGTTGGCAAAGACTATAAAATAAGGAACACAAGTGACCCAGAACACCAAAAAACTTCTGAACAAGAAGAGCGCCCTGAACTGGGTATCATTGCGGAATATGGCGATGTTTTCTGCAAGATGCTCTTTCAATGTTTTTTTGGGGCGGACGATCTTATCCCTCTGTTCCAATGCGAAGAACCAAGGGATGATTGCTCCTGCTGCCATCGCTGCTGCAATTCCAAAAATGACCACAAACTCATACGGGAATTCATATGCTCCTTGAACCTTCTTCACCACAAATCCGCTTCCGACCGCAAATGCTCCGCCCAAAAAGAGCCGTATAGCCCAGAACCTGCTCAGTCTTTCCGCCGGGATAGTTTTTGCCACTACATCGACAAAAGAGACACCACATAACCCACCCGAGAAATAGTATGCTGCCCAGAAGAGAATGAATAATCCTAACAGAAGAGAGGCGTTGTAACTTCCTACAAGCCAGACCACCAGAGGAATCGCTGCGATGGAAGAGAGACGAAAGAAGCCAAACGAGATATATGTGGGATGCTTCTTTTCTTGGGCTGCCACGGTGTTTGCTATGAAAAACTGCGGTAAATGCCAGCCTGCCAGTCGCAAACCTGTTGCAAGGCCTACAAAGAACTGCGACGGGGTCAGCATGCCTATGAACACAGGGATTATAGTGTTTAGGTCAATGAACGGCTCTGATGCACGAAACATTACTCCGTTAACAATTCCCAATATATAGTTTCTTTTGAGCCGTCGCTCGGCGCACCTTATCTCCTTTTCGCTTCTGACCGATTCTTCCATTCTTTTTTACTATTCCATAATTTCGTCTTCAGAGGAGAATTCTACCTTTATGTCCCAAGACCTTCTTCTTAAAAAATGGATCCTGTAACGGTGTGATATATGCGTCCGCTTTGACAATATATTCCCGCTGCCCTTCTAAGATCTCGTTAAGAGGCAGACGCTACTCCTCCAGAAAATCAGAGAAAAACACTTTGAAAAGAGAAAGAGGCACTCTTTCCTCCGCGAGGACTTATTGGTTTTTATTAAAGGGCAATTATTGTTCTATAATTGCGATTACGGTGTCGGCTTGAATCACCTGTCCTGGCTGGATTGAAATCTCTTTCAAAACACCTGATACTGGTGCGACAATAGGCATTTCCATTTTCATCGCTTCAATAGTGGCTATTTCATCGTTTTCTGCGACTCTGTCACCTGGTTTTGCCAAGACTCTTACCACTTTGCCGACAATTGGCACGGTCACTTTCTTTGGGACTCCCATAAGAAACCTCCTACCGATTATTAAAGTGGCATATTGCCGTGTTTTTTGAGAGGCAATTCATCGTGTTTGTTGTGGCAAACGCGCAAAGCGTGGATGACCATTGGGCGCATAATTCGCGGATCTATTATGTCGTCAACATGCTGCAGTCCGGCAGAATAGAGGGGATTTACGAACTTGTCGTAGAACTCTTTGAGTCTCGCTTTGCGTACCTCTTCAGGGTCTTTGCCTTGTTTTTTTGCGTCATCGAACTCTTTCCGGAAGAGAATATTAACAGCCCCTTCGGGTCCCATAAGGCAGATTTCTCCGGTTGGTAGTTCGAAGACAAAGTCTGCTCCGAGGTCTTTTGAACAAAGGGCGAGGTAGCCACCGGCGTAGGCTTTTCTCAAAACGACAGTGATTTTCGGAACGGTGGCTTCGGAATAGGCGTATAGGAGTTTAGCGCCGTGGCGGATTATACCGTCCCTTTCGCTTCTGGTTCCGATGAGGAAGGCAGGCACATCCTGGAGGGTAACGAGGGGAATGTTGAAGCAATCACAGAATCTTATGAATCGTGCGCCTTTGTAGGAGGCTTTGTAGTCGAGGGCACCTGCCATCACTTTTGGCTGGCTTGCCACAATGCCGACCGTTTCTCCTCCCATTCTTGCGAATCCGACAATCAGGTTCTTGGCGTATTCTGGCTTGATTTCGAAAAAGTCGCCATTGTCAGTGATTTCGTGGATGACATCATGCATGTCGTACGCTTTGTTTGGATCCGTTGGGATGATGTCGAGAAGTTTTTCAGATGTGCGCATCACATCGTCGCCGGTCTCCTCGTATGGTGGTTCTTCTTCACAAGAATTCGGAAGGTAAGAGAGGAGTTTCTTCGTTTTGTCGAGGCAATCTTTGTCATCTGCAAGAGTCAGGTCTGAGACGCCTGAAATCTGTGCGTGTATATCAGGACCGCCCAATTCTTCCTCGACCACATCTTCGAAGACGACCGCTTTGACAAGAGGAGGACCAGCGATGAACATATAGGAGGTTTTTTGAACCATAAAGATGAAGTCCATTAGAGCGGGGGAATATGCTTGTCCACCTGCGACAGGTCCCATAATGAGTGCGATTTGAGGGATGACTCCGCTTGAGCGTGAGTGTCTGAAGAAGAGTTGTCCGTACATTGAAAGGGCACCCATTTCTTCGGTGACGCGTGCGCCACCTGAGTCGTTGATTCCGATGACAGGGCATCTGAACTGCCTTGCCAGGTCAACAGTCTTACAGATTTTACGCCCGTGCATTTCTCCGAAGGTGCCTGCAATAACAGTAAAATCTTCTGAATAGCAGAAGGCGTAACGTCCGTTGATTTGTCCGAAGCCTGTTACCACGCCGTCTGCGGGGACGAACCGCTTGTCGAGTCCGTAGTCGCGTCCCAGTTGTTTTGCGAATATGTCGAATTCGATGAAAGTTCCTTTGTCGAAGAGATACTCGATTCTCTCTCGTGCTGTCATTTTGCCGCGTTTATGCTGTTTTTCAATCTCTTCCGGACCGCCACCTGCCTTTATTTTCAAGCGCAGGTCTTCAATCTCTTTTATTTTATTAAGCATATCACTGCTCATAGTTGTTCCTCCAAATTAGCGCTTCAGTTCACGCTTTCCTGTTAAGAACATCGAAATAATCCATTTCTGAATATTGCTTGTGCCTTCGACGATTTGGTAACTTTTCGCATCACGCAAGAGGCGTTCTGCGGGGTATTCTGTGGAGTAGCCGTAGGAGCCGAAGATTTTGACTGCGAGATTGGCAGCGTTAACTGCTGCTTCAGCGGCAAAATATTTAGCGGTTGAGACTTCAAGAGTGTTTTGCATCTTCATATCTGCAAGTTTAGCTGCACGCCAGACGAGAAGTCTTGCCGCCTGATTCTCAACAAACATAGTTGCCAATTGGTCTTGTATCATTTGGAACTCTGCGACTGGCTGTCCAAATTGGGTCCTTTCGAGTGCGTATTTTGTCGATATCTCGAGGGCGGCGCGCCCTACTCCGACTGCACGGGAGGCGCAAGAGAGGCGTGTATTGTCAAGCATCGCCATACAGATTCTAAAACCGTCTCCTTCCTTACCGAGCAGTGCGTCTTTCGGAATTCTGGCATCTTCAAAAATAATTTCTCCTGTTGGTGCGCAATGCAAACCCAATTTCGTCTCAATGGGAGTCATTGTTACGCCTTTTGTTGCTTTCAAGTCCACGATGAA
>JAOAAR010000226.1 GCA_026418755.1 Planctomycetota bacterium | reverse complement strand
TCCTTACGGGGTCGCCATCTCTTATGAGACGTCCTCATCAACCCCTTCTCGATGCGCTGAACCTCCTTGGCGTAGAGACAGATTTTGACGGTGAGAGAATTAGGGTGAGGAGCAATGGCTCCTTATGTGGTGCGGAACTTTATCTCCCGTCGAACCTCAGTTCTCAATTCGTTTCCGCTCTCCTGATGATTGCTCCGCGGGCAAAAAGTGACATCTCTATCAAACTTCCATCTCCCCTTGAATCAAAACACTACGCAGAGATGACTGTCAGAATGCAGAAACAGTTCGGAGTCTTTTCTTTCGTCAATGCCGATTTTACGCAGTTTCGAATTTATCCCCAACGGTACAAGCCGTCGGAAATCTCGATTGAGGGGGACTGGTCATCCGCGGCGTTTTTATTGGCAGCAGGGGCGATGTCAGGCGGTGTTTCTGTCTCCTCTCTCAATATGGACAGTCTTCAGCCCGATAGACGGATTCTCGATGCGCTTATCAAGATGGGGGTGAATGTCAAGATAGTTGCTGACACTGTTGCCGTTGACCGCAGAACACCGCTTTCTCCTCTTGAATTTGATGTAAGGGATTCTCCTGACCTGCTACCTGTTCTGAGTGTTCTCTGTTCTGCTGCCGACGGAGTGAGTCGAGTCAGCGGAATCTCACGGAATCGCTTGAAAGAATCGGACAGGGTCAAAAGTGTCTGTGAAGGGCTACGCCGCTGCGGGATTACGGTGAAAGAGAGTGAAGACGAATTGACCATATTCGGAATCGGAAACAAGCGAGGTGAGTGGGGTGAAAACAGAACGGTGGCGATTGAAAGTTATAACGACCATCGCATTGTTATGGCGTTCGCTGTCTTAGGGCTTGTTCTGGATGACGGGATTGTTATTGAAGGGGCGGATTCCGTAACAAAATCTTTCCCTCAGTTTTTCGATACATTGTCCTTTTTGGGTGCGTGTTTGGAGATACTGAAATGAGCAGTTCGTTTGGCAGAATGTTTGTTGTTACTATTTTTGGGGAGAGCCACGGCGGTGTTATCGGAACTGTTATTGACGGCTGTCCTGCGGGTGTGGAACTCACAACCTCCGACATTCAATCGGAACTTGAAAGAAGAAGAGGGGGTTACTCGGAGCATTCTACATCGAGAAGAGAGCCTGACAGAGTCAAGGTATTGAGCGGTATATTTAAGAACCATACGACGGGCGCTCCTATTTGTATAGTGGTTGAGAACACTGATGTTGACTCATCTACTTATGAGGAAGTAAAAGATACTCCACGCCCTGGTCACGCAGATTATACCGCTTATCTCAAATATGGAGAGTTTTCAGATTACAGGGGCGGTGGTAGATTTTCAGGGAGATTGACAGCAGCACTGGTAATGGCAGGAGCGGTCGCCAAAAAGGTGCTTTCTTGGTTTGGTGTCAGAGTTTTTGCCTATGTTACATGTATTGCAGATGTCGTTGTGGAGTCGAAAAACATTGAAAAGAGTGTGGAGACGGTAATGCGCTCAAGACTACTTCCATTTCCCTGCCCTGACTCCTCATCTGCGAAAAAGATGCTTCGGGCAATCGAGGAAGCCCGGAAGCGAGGTGACAGTGTTGGAGGAATCATTGAATGTGTTGTGGTTAATCCACCGCCTGCGTTAGGGGAGCCGTTTTTTGACACTTTTGACGGTGACCTTGCAAAGATTCTATTTTCCATACCTGCGGTTAAAGGGGTCGAATTCGGCGCAGGGTTTCGAGTCGCTTCTCTTAAAGGCTCCGAAAACAATGACCCGTTTACTATTGAGAACGGAAAAGTTGTTACCAGAACCAATAACTGTGGTGGTATTCTGGGCGGGATTACAAATGGTATGCCACTGGTGTTCAGAGTTGCTGTGAAACCGACTCCGTCTATCTATCTCAAGCAGGAGACTGTCAATTTGAAGACGATGAGACCTGCGACAATCAAACTGAAAGGCAGATATGACCCCTGTATTGTTCCTCGGGCTGTTGTCGTAGTTGAATCTGTTGCTGCTGTTGTCCTGCTTGACCATCTCCTCTTGCAAAGAGGTTCAACTGTTCTGGGGGGACACTTTTGTCTCGGAAAATAAAGGCGATACGCGGAGCCATTAAAGTTTCGGAGAACACAAAAGAATCCATCTCGTCGGCGACTATCCGTCTTCTGCGTAGTATCATCGAGGCAAACAATCTCGAAATCTGTGACATAATAAGCATCTTTTTTACGATGACAACTGACTTGAACGCAGACTTTCCTGCCCGAGCGGCGCGCGAGGTCTGTGGTCCCTCTGTTCCTTTATTATGTGCTCAGGAGATAGAAGTTACTGGTTCAATGCCAGGGGTTATCCGAGTTTTGATTCACGCGGAAACACCTCTTGAGGGAACGGAAACAAAGCATATTTACTTAGATGGCGCAGAGCAACTTCGCCCTGACCTGTTTGAGAAAGGAGAATCGAATGAGAGATAAACCTGTAATGTGCATTGCAGGTCTTGGGCTCATAGGTGGTTCAATGGCACTTGCTCTGAAGAGGAAGAGGTTTGCGCGAAGGATAGTCGGCGTAGATGTGAGTCCGAGAACGCTTAAGTTGGCGCTTGTCAAAGGAGTAATTGACGAAGCAGAATCATCTCTTGTCAAAGGTGCGTTTAAAGCGGACATTTTGCTTTTAAGCATGCCGATTAACGAAATCATCAGGTCGCTGCGAATTCTGTCGGATGCTGAGGTGAGATGTTCTCTTATTATGGACACTGGTAGTACAAAGACAGATATAATCGCTGCGGCATCGGAATCCAAGATAATGAGTTCTTGTTTCGTGGGGGGTCATCCGATGGCAGGCTCCGAGAAAAGCGGAATCGAGAGTGCTCATCCAGATATTTTCAGCGGCGCTACTTTCTTTCTTACCCCCTTGCAGAATACAGAACCATCTGCTCTTGAGATGGCGAAATCTCTCGTCTACTCTCTCGACTCAACACCTCTTGAGATAACTCCGGAAAGACATGACAGGATTGTCGCCTTTACAAGTCATCTCCCTTATCTTGTCTCCCTTGGTCTGTCGCATACAGTTTCAAACGAATCTACAATCTTTTCTGAACTGCCGAAAGCGATATCGAGTGGTTTCAAAAGTTCTACACGCCTTTCTGTAAGCCCCTCGGAACTATGGGCAGACATACTCAGCAGCAACTCAAAAAACATTATAGAGGCGCTTGACCTCTTCAACAGTTCGCTAAAAATCTTTTCCGATATTCTGCGGCGTTCTGATACAGAGCAACTGCGCAAGGTTCTCGCTCTTATAAGAAGTAAGCACGAGGCCCTGCTCGAAGATAGAGAAGAGTAACAGCAGACTGACCTGTTCACAAGTCACGGACTCATCTGCAAAAACCTATCCGAATAAGGAGTTTTTCTTTCGAAATTCTACTCCTTTCGATTAGACTTGAAGGTGGAGTCTACAGTGGAATGGAGGGAGAAAGATGGTTCAACCCGACGGTGGAGGAATTGTGATAGGGGGTACGGTGAGGACGGCAATCGGGCGGTTTCAGGGAGGGTTGTCTCCGTTTCGTGCGCCTGATTTGGGGGGTAAGGTGATTGCGGAGTCTATCAGGCGGGCGGGCGTGAACCCTAAGGACTGTCTCTTATACACATCTCCGAGCCCAC
>JAOAAR010000225.1 GCA_026418755.1 Planctomycetota bacterium | reverse complement strand
GAGAAGGTCTTGATGACGGTTTTGCCTCTTTCTCCTCCGCCTCTCTCTCCTCTTTCGCTTCGATTCTCAAAGAGAGAAGCCACATCTTGGTACGGTTTAGTTTCTTCATCTCGTCTCTCAGTTCGTCGTAAATTTCGTTGTATCTCCTTCCTTCCAAGCGAGCAGGATAATCGCCAAACCTCAACTCAGAAGAGGTAACCGCTGAATTGAAATCGTTAAGCATCCTCAACGGAAGCAATCTGCTCTCCGCAAATTGGTTAAGTTGTCTGACACGCGCAGCCCAATCTCCATAGTCAGAACTCTTTTTCACTTCCCCATCAGTCTTCACGAGTTCTTCAATACGAGGCTTTATCCTATCCTCTAACACGCCTCTTAAGGCAGAAGCGCGACCACCGTATGTCATACTGATAAAAAGAAGTAAGAGAAATACAAGCCCTACCGCCGCTATAATTGCAGGACGCTTCTTGGCTACCGCCCTTTCTGCCCGTCTTTCCGTCGGTAAAAAATTGGCATCCACGAGCCCCTTACCCAGCCCCTGCAAAGCAAGCCCCATCGCAACCGCTAAAGACGGCAGATGCTCCTTTAAAACCTCAACTCGCACACTGTCCCTGGCAAGGTCTCTCGAAAGTTCAATATTAACTATGTCAAAAAAGTCGTGGATACGCATCCCGAGGTTTTCAGAAAAATACTGCGGAAGCCCCTCCAATCTCGTCGCATTCCCCAAAAGCACCAGATGAGAAAATTCAACATTGCTCCCTGTCTGTTGACGATAATAGCCAATAGAACGGGATATCTGGTCAACGAGCGAACGCAAAATCGGCTGAATCACCGCAAACACTTTCTCTGCTTGCTTACTCTTACCAACTTTTATCTTCAACTGCTCCGCCTTCTGAAAAGTGAGTTTAAATTCATCTTGAAGCGCTTTGGTTATGTCGTTGCCCGCCGTAGTCAGATTGCGCACATAAAACTTTCTCCCGTCCATTATGACAAGGTCAGAATGGTCAGCACCAATATCAACCAACACAACCTGCTCAGGAATGTCCATCTCAAAACGGGAAAAATTATACAACGCCAAAGGAGCAGCCGTCACTATGTCAACATTCACTCCTGCTGCATCGAAGTTTTCAAGATAGTTCTTGATGACATCGTGCTTCACCGCAAAAATGCCAACTTCCGTCTCCCCAGCAGTCTCTCCTCCTGTCACCCCACCATCTGTCCTGTAGTAACTCCACATCACATCCGTCATCGGAAACGGTATCTGCGACGCAGCCTCGTATTTGACCACATCCTCAAACTTCTTCGTCTCAACTGCCGGCAGTTTTATGAAACGCAAAAACATAGTGTAGCCAGGAAGCGCTACCGCAACAGTCTCCCCTCCACCCACCTTCTTGCGGGCACGAAACTCCGCAAGCGCCTGCCTTATCTCAGTCGCACCAGGCGGCTGCTCACTCTCACTCAAATAGTCTAAAACAGCCACATCCGCTAACTCAACCTTCTCCCCCACCCTCCTCAACTTTACCGCCTTAAGCGACGAACGCCCTATGTCAATTCCCCAGCAACTCTGCTCCATCAACATTACTATCACCCCTCTTAAAACCTTCCACTTATTTTAACTCTATCTCCTCTTCACAGTCAAGAACCTTTTTCTCAATCCCCCTCCTTATAGAACGCTTCTATCTAATCTATTTCCCCTTCTCCATCTGTTCTCCAATAACATCAATCATCAACCGTGCCAGTCTCCGCTCCTCCTCTTCCAGCCTGTTCCACGCCCCTTCCGTAGCATCAAGCCTTAATGCCTCTTGAAACGCCCTCACCGCCTCTTCCACCCCCTCCTTCCCCCTCAACTTCCACAACAACCTCCCATATTCCAACCAGTAGCGCGGCTCAACCTTCCTCTGAGAAAGCGCAGTCCGGATGCATTCAAACGCACTTTGAACTTCGCCCCCTTGCTCGTAAAGACTCGAAAGAAACTTATATGCAGACGAATCGCGCGGATTTGCCTCAATAACCTTCCTGTACGCTGCTATTGCTTTCTTGCGGTTACTTTCTTCCCTCCGCATCTTATAAACCCTCTTTTGAGCGTCCGCGTATTCCTTCAAACCATGAAAATTCCAACCCGCCCTATCAGCCGCTTCCCCCAACAGAGCGACACCCTTTAAAACTAGTAACTCTCCCTCTTTACCTGCCTGTAACCCCTCCTTGACCAAAGAACTTCCTCTTAAACGGAGAACATCCACCTCCATAATATCAGGCACAAAAAGCGCAAAAACAACCGCAAAGATTCCACAACCTGCCACATAGAAAAGATTCCGTTTGTCTGCAACTTTGTCGGAGCAAGAGGCACCGCTGGCGGAAAACCCAAGCGCACATAGAAGTGAGAGCGAGAATGTGAACGGTCCCTCGTTCCCGTTAAAATCTATGAGACAGGAGAAGACTCCGATGAAGAACGCTCCGACTACCGCTGTACGCCATCTCTTAAAAGAGGAAAGAAAATCCGCTCTCCAGAAAAGAAGGAAAAGAAGTAACCAGACAGCGGAAAGAGCAAACAGAACATTGGGAGGGTTTATATTCGAAGCGCCAGTGAAACCGAGAATACAAGAAAGAAGAAGAGCAAAAGAGCCACCAAACGCACCGGAAAGGAATTTGATGCGGGCTTTACCTTTCGACTCCTCATTGTGCCATTCCCCCGATACAGAACGCCAGATTAGAAAGATGAGAAGAGCAAGAAAACAGGATGCAATAGGTCCCGCTTCTGTAGCGAATGTAACAAGAATATTGTGGGCGCATTTCACATCCTCCGCTCTTATATCCTTGTACGCTCCGTAAAAATGGGCAAAATTGCCGAGTCCAACTCCACAAGGGTTATCAAACACCATCTTAAGGGCACTTCTCCAATACATCGCCCGAACAGAGACTGAAGGTGGAAGTCTCTCAGGAGGAACTACCAGAACCAGAATTCCCACAACAAGAATAAGCAAAACAACAAGAAGCAGAGGCAGAAGTTTCTCCTTATTGATTCTTTTGCCAAAACGAGAGACACCAACTAGTAAGATGACGAAAATAAGTATGAGAATCCCACCCTTTGCTCCTGAAAAATAGATTCCGGCTGCAAACGCTGCGGTGCACAGGAAAGAGAGCGCAACAGTAGTGTCGGAGCGCGGTTTCGCACCTACTGCTTCCAGAAAAACCACCCCGCTTAAAAAGAAGAGAAACGCACAGAAAGCACAGAACCCGTTCGGAAGAATGAACAATGAGAATGCTTCCTTTTTACGGACCCTTTCCACTGTCTCTTATACACATCT
>JAOAAR010000224.1 GCA_026418755.1 Planctomycetota bacterium | reverse complement strand
CTCTTACCTTTTATCATATCAGAGAGAGACCTTAAAGGCCGAGAATTCGGACCTAAAACAGGGCGTTTCCCCCTTTCATTGTCAAATAACGCATCCACAGACTGTTGCAACATCCGCTTCTCGTTTCTGATAATGATTGTAGGTGCCGACAACTCCAATAACTTCTTCAAGCGGTTGTTCCTGTTTATCAACCTCCTGTAAAGGTCATTCAAATCACTCGTAGCAAAGTTCCCCGAATCCAGCATCACAAGAGGTCTCAAATCCGGCGGGATAACTGGCACAACATCCAGAATCATCCACTCAGGACTGTTCCCAGATTTTGCCAACGCATCGAACAATTCCAGCCGTTTTATCAAATCTTTTCGCTTCTGCTTCGAACTCGTCGTCGCCAATTCCGCACGCAAAGCCGCCGCCTCCCCCCTAACATCCAACTCCGAGAGAAGAAGTTTTATCGCTTCTGCCCCCATTCCTACCTTAAACCTGTTCCCAAACTGTGCTTCCGCGTCCCTGTAAGCCTCTTCCCCTAATATCTGCTTCTTCGTCAGAGGCGTATCACCTGGGTCGAGCACTATGTAGTCCTGATAATAAATTACTCTCTCAATCTCCGAAGATTTTACATCTAAAAGAGTCGCCAGTTTTGAAGGCGTAACTTTGAAGAACCAAATGTGAGCAACAGGCGCCGCCAGGGTTATATGCCCCATCCGCTTCTTCCGAACACGCGAGTGTGTCACCGTCACACCACAACGCGGACAGGTGATTCCCCGATGCTTGATTCCCTTGTATTTTCCACAAAAACACTCGTAATCCCGCTCAGGACCGAAAATACGCTCACAAAAGAGACCGTCCCTCTCCGCACGATAAGTCCGGTAATTGATTGTCTCAGGCTTCTTCACCTCCCCGTAAGACCACGAACGAATGTCTTGCGGCGAGGCTAACCGAATCATTACCGCCTCATACTCGGATATGCTCTCATAAAGCGGTTCTATCCCCATAACCTTCCTACCCTCCCTTAAAACTGCAACTCTTCCTCAGGCTTCGACTTCTTCAAATCTATATTGAGACACAACCCTTTCAACTCGTTTATCAAAACCTCAAAAGAAACAGGTGTCCCAGGTTCAAGCCAGTTCTCCCCTTTTATCATCGCCTCGTAAATTCTGTTCCTGCCGTCCACATCGTCACTTTTTACCGTCAATATCTCCTGCAACACATTGCTTGCCCCATAAGATTCAAGCGCCCATACTTCCATCTCTCCGAACCGCTGACCACCAAACCGCGCCTTCCCTCCCAAAGGCTGCTGCGTTATCAGAGAGTACGGTCCAGTTGCCCTCGCATGTATCTTGTCATCAACAAGATGATGCAACTTCATTATATACATAAACCCAACCGTAGCCTTCTGCGCAAATGGTTCCCCTGTCCTACCATCATAAAGTGTCACCTGTCCATCTTCAGGCAACCCCGCCTCCTTCAACATCTGCCTCACATCCTCTTCGGTATAGCCATCAAAGATAGGAGTCACCGCCTGAATACCCAGTTTCTGACACGCCCAGCCAAGATGAGTCTCAAGAATCTGCCCCACATTCATCCTCGAAGGTACGCTCAACGGATTCAGCAGAATGTCAATCGGCGTCCCATCCTCGAGGAAAGGCATATCCTCAATAGGCAGAATCTTGGAGACGACTCCTTTATTCCCATGCCTGCCCGCCAACTTGTCCCCCACGGAGAGATTCCTCATCGTCGCTATTGTCACAGTCACACGCTCAAGAACTCCTGCAGGCAACTCATCCCCCCTCGTCACGCGTGACTCTTCCCTCTCTAACTCGTCCAAGTAGAACTCTATCTTATCCAGATACTGGTCGCGTAACTTCCCGAAAGTGTTCGCTTGCGAACCCACCAACCCCAACGCATCCGCATCAAACGCTTCCCGTATGTTCTTCACATCTAACCGCTCTATCCCTGACAAATCAAAAATATCCTTCCTCTTCTGCACAGACAACTGCTTCCCTGTCAATTCTTCAACTTCACCAAACAGATTATCCAACTCTTCTTGAACGAGTCTCTTGTACTTCTGCCGCAACTCTTTCAATTCCTTTTTACTTGCGTCTTGCTCTTCCTTGGAGAGATGAAACTTCCTCGAAAACTTTCGCGTGTCTACTACGATCCCCTCAACCCCGCTCGGCACCTCAAGAGAATCGTTTTTCACATCCTCTCCCGCCTTGCCAAAAATCGCACGCAAAAGTTTCTCCTCAGGAGTAAGCTCCGTCTTGGACTTCGGAACAATCTTGCCGACAAGAATATCTCCTGCGTTCACCTTCGTCCCTATCTTCACAATCCCATTCTCGTCAAGATTTGCTAACATCTTCTCTGGAACATTCGGTATCTCTCTGGTAAACTCCTCCCTCCCTAACTTCGTCTCCCTTACTTCTACTTCAAACTCATGCAAATGTATCGACTTAAATACATCCTCTCTCACTAACCGCTCACTCACGACTATAGCATCCTCGAAGTTATACCCATCCCACGGTAGAAATGCTACCAGAACATTCTTACCCAGAGCCAGTTCTCCGTCTTTCGTGGCCGCACCGTCCGCAATCACCTGCCCTTTCTTCACAGAGTCCCCCATCTTCACAATCGGTTTCTGGTTAAGACAAGTCTTCTCATTAAGAGCCTCAAACTTCCTCAGTCGGTATTCACGTTCGGTCTTTCTGCTTTTAGTCTTTATCATCTGCGAGTCAACATAGGTAACGATTCCATCCTCTTCTGCAACAACAACCATCCCAGAATATCTGGGCAATACCTCCTCAACACCTGTCACTACTAATGCCTTCTCCGTCTGAAGAGCCGGAACCGCCTGCCGCTGCATATTGCTTCCCATCAACGCACGGCTTGCGTCATCGTGCTCCAAAAATGGAATGAGGTTTGCCGAAACACCAACCAACTGTCTCGGCGACACATCCATATACTCCACTTTCTGCGGAGGAACATTTTTGAACTCTCCGTTCACCCTCCCCAAAACAGTTTCGCCCAGTATTTTCCCCTCTTCATTCACAGGAGTATCAGCAGGCGCGAAGACCTTCCCCTCTTCCTCGTCAGCACGAAGATACACCACTTCGCCTGTCACCCTCCCCTTTTCCACCTTCTGATAAGGCGTCACCAGAAACCCAAAATCATCAATCGTTGCATAAAGCGCCAGAGAACTTATCAGCCCAATATTCGTCCCTTCAGGAGTCTCTATAGGACAGATCCTCCCGTAATGGGATGGGTGAACATCTCTTACCGCGAATCCAGCACGCTTTCTGCTCAAACCACCCGGCCCCAACGCGCTCAACCGTCTCTCATGAGTCAGTTGCGACAGAGGATTTGTCTGGTCAACCACCTGACTCAATTCGCTCCGCGCAAAAAAGTACTCAATTGCGCTTGAAACCGTCTTAGAATTAACTATCAAATGAGGAGTCAACTGCTCCTTCTGCCTGATGGACATCCTCTCCTGTGCAGTCCTTTTCAACTTTAAGAAACCTTTTCGTATCTCTTCACAAGCCAGTTCACACAATGACCTCACCTGCCTGTTCCCAAGATGGTCTATATCGTCTATCTCCCCCTCGCGAGCCCGCAACTTCACAAGGTACTTCAAGACTTCCACCATATCCTGTGGCATAAGCCTCATCTCGTCATCGCTTACCCCATGACGGAATTTTCTGTTCGTACGGAACCTGTCT
>JAOAAR010000223.1 GCA_026418755.1 Planctomycetota bacterium | reverse complement strand
CAGTAAGGTTGAAGGATGCGGGAGCGTCTGTGGTCGGATTTGCTGATAAAGAGAAGGTCGTCTTACTTTCTCTGTCTCTTCCTCTTAATACGGTTCTTGAGGTTTTTGAGGTTCTTTTTGATGTGGTGGTGGTTGAGGGGTTGAAAGAGAGCGATTACTCGAAGGTTGTGGTGGATGATAAAAAAGAGTATGGGAATGTGATTGCGCACATTTCGATAAAGGACAAGGACTGGAGAAGAAAAATTTCGGCTGTTGTCAGGATGGTAAAGAAGAGTAGAGGGGATAAAAAGGTTACGCTTGTTGCTGATGAAGATGTTCTGTCTGCGAATCGGTTTGTGAGTGGATTGTCTCTGCGTTTGGCGAGGGCGCTTTTTGAATCGCTGCGGGGCGGAGAAGATTCTTCTGTCGTCTCGCTTGTTGCGCGTCTTAAGTAGAGGTTCTCATTTGCGAGGTTGTTTCGACTTGGTTGGTTGAGAAAGGCTTTTGGTTAGAGTTCTTACTATGCTTGCGTTGTGCCAGTTTTTAAGTAATGGGGAGGAGGAGAAAGAGAGAAATCGGTAAGCGCCGACTCTCTTTCTCAACTTTGCATTATTTTCTCGTGACGGAGACTGTTATAGCGACGGGATTGAGACCGACAGACGGTTATATATGTGGTGACTTGCTCGGATTCGTCAACTATCAACTATTGGGAGAGGCTGACATAACGCATTTACAGTTTTTCCCCAGTGAGACGGTTTAAAAGTTCTATGTAGCGTGCTTGTGTCTGCTCGACGATATGGGGAGGCAATTCAGGAGGCTCGCTTTGCCTATCCCAGCCGCTTTTTATCAGCCAGTCTCTCACAACCTGTTTGTCGAACTGTTCCAACACGCCGTTCTTATATTGTGTAGCATCCCAGTAACGGGAGGAATCGGGCGTCAGAATCTCGTCTATAAGAATGGTTTCTCCTTTTGACATACCCCACTCAAATTTTGTGTCTGCAAGAATCAAGTTCCGTTCCAGTGCTTTTTTCCGTGCCTCGTTATAGCATTTGAGGGAGTTCTCAATCACATAGCGGGCAACCTCTTTTCCGACCGATTTTTCTATATCACTTACGGTGCAAGGTAGGTCATGCCCTTTTTCTGCTTTTGTGGTGGGTGTGAAAAGTGGGCTTTTCAACTCCGCACCTTTCTTCATCCCTTTTGGTAAATCTTTTACTTCGCCTTTCTCGTAACTCTCGAAGAGTGAGCCGAAAAGATATCCGCGAAAGATGAACTCAAACGGAATCACTTTCGACTTGCGCACGAGCATAACGCGGTCTTTGAGCAGTTCTTTATAAGGCTTGAGTTGAGGAATATTGTCAACTGAAAAAGAGACGATGTGGTTCGGAACTTTTGAGAAATGTTCGAACCAGAAGCGGCTGATTTTTGTGAGGACGATTCCTTTGAACGGAATGGGTGGATGCATCACATAGTCAAAAGCGCTCAGGCGGTCACTTGCGACCAGAAGCAGATGCTCGGCATCGAGTTCAAAAATTTCACGCACTTTGCCGCTTTTGTAAAGTTTCAGCGGAAGTTCTGTTTTTGAAATCGCTTTACTCATCATTTGTTTCCTTTCTTTTGCTTAGGGGAAAATTTATTCGCACACTCTTTTGAACAGAAATAGAAGATTGTCCCGCGATAGATGCACAACTCGACCTTCTCGCCCTTACTTTCATCCACTTCAAACTCTTTACCGCAGACTTCACAAGTATAGCGTTTTACTCCTTTCTCTGTCCGTTTCTGGACTTTTTCTATGGTTACATCTTCAGGGAGGTCAAACTCTTTCTCGTCCAGATTCTTGGTTTCGATTTTCGTGACTTTCGCCTCAACAGCGACTTCAATTGTGCGCAGGTCGAAGTGCAACTCTATCTTGATTGGGAACCCTTTTATTTTGTCTAACTCGTTTTTTACCTCTGCGCTTAACATTCCGCTCTCGCGATAGAAACGGATGACGGTATCCGGTATCTCGACCTTGTCGGTAGTCCAGACATCAACCACAACGCGCAAGTCTTCTTTTAAAATATAATGCCTGCATGGGAAGCCGTTGATTTCTTTTGTCTCTCCTGTGTCGAGCAGTTGAATGGTTAGTTTTTCGCGCACCAGTTCGTTCTCTTCAACGATGTAACCCAATTTTGCCGCAGCATCCTTGCGCTGAAGCGCAGGAAGCCGCTCGTTTAACTGCCTGATTATCTTCAAACGGGTCTCTTCACGCTCTTCTCTCAATTGCTCAAAATACGAAAATTGGGTCTCGACACACTTTTTCTCCTTCTTGTTCACTTCCCACATCAGTCTTTTGTCAAGCCGAACGATGCATTCAAAACCTGCCTCCTCATCGACTAACTTCATCTTGTCGCCTTTGAGGAGAAGTTTTTGCGTCCGGGTCTGTTTCTTGTCGCCAATGAGACCGTTCGACTCCTGCGTAATCTCGTAATTTGCAATGAGTGTTGCTGTCGGTATAAATAGTAAGAGCAAGGTAATACTGATAAATGACACCTTTTTCATCGCCATCACCTTACCATAACTTATTCTTCACTACCCTATTTTTTCAGTTTTTTGAGTGTGTCGGCGATTCGGTTGAGTGCTTCCGTTAAGTTCTTTTCCGAGTTCGCATACGAGAATCGGATGAACCCTGCGCCATACTGTCCAAAACAGGTGCCCGCAAGGCAAGCAACGCCTCCTATATCAAGCAGTTTGTCTGCAAGGGTGCGAAAATCCATCTTACACATTTTCGCTGCCTCTTCAACATTGGGGAAGGAGTAGAACGCACCCAACGGCATTACACATCTGAACCCTTCTATTTCGTTCAGACCTTTGACAAACATCTTCCTTCTTTCGTCGAACTTGCGTATCATTGCTTTTGAATCGTCTTGAGGTCCTTTGAGCGCTTCGATGCAGGCGCGTTGATTAAAGGCGCAAGTGCAAGAGTCGATGTTTGTATTCAGCCGACTGAAATAGGAGATGATTGAGGGATGAGCAACTCCGTAGCCGACACGCCAGCCAGTCATCGCATAGGTTTTTGAGAATCCATTCAAAATTACAGTGCGCTCAAACATTCCAGGCAGAGAAGCGATGCTTTCGAATTTGTGACCGTCATAAAGCATCTGGTCGTAGACCTCGTCGCTTAAGATGTAAAAATCGTGTTTCTGTGCGAGTTCGGCAACTCGCTTTATGTCAGATGAAGCGAGCACACCACCTGTGGGATTCTGAGGCGAGTTCAGAATCAGAAGTTTTGTCTTCTTGGTAAGAAGTTTCTCTAATTCGTTGCAGTCGAATCGGAAGTTGCGTTCTTCGCGTAACGGGAGTGGAACCGCTTTTGCCCCGACGAAATTGATGCAGGATTCGTAGATTGGGAATCCGGGGTTTGGATAGATAACTTCGTCGCCAGGATTGACGAGTGTAAGAAGAGTGAATAATATGATAGGTTTTGCACCGCTTGTTACACAGACATTGTCTCTTGTCAGTTTAAGCCCCCGTGTTTTACCGATGTATTCGGCAATCGCATCGCGCAAATCGGGGATACCGGGAGAAGGGACATAATGGGTCCATCCTTCATCCAACGCCTTTTTCGCCGCTTCTTTTATGTTTCTATAACGACCAACAGAAGCTCCATTATGTAACACCAAGTAAGGAAATTCAAGATTTGATGGATGTTTAGGGTTTTTTCGTAAGGTTATAAAACCGTTTTGGGTATGACTAAAAGAGACAG
>JAOAAR010000023.1 GCA_026418755.1 Planctomycetota bacterium | reverse complement strand
ATCCACAACTGTCTCCTCCCCAGCCACAGGCGCTCCCGCAACCGTCTCGTCTTCTTTCATCAAAGTAGGCAACTCCTCCGTCTCAAATATCTCTACCCCTGCAACCGTCTCTCTCTCATGAGAGTCTTCTATCACCAACTGTTCCTCAGACGGAACCGCTAACTCTGCATCTGAATCGGTCAGGATGATGGTAGGCTCGCTCTCCCTCGTCTTCCGTAATCTATCAACATCTGCTTTTCTGAACTTGATTTGAGCGCCCTCCCGAATCCCACGCAACTCCCCTTGAGAAATCAACCTTTTCAACTCTTCTTCATCAATCTGCAGAATGTGCAAAACCTCGTCGAAAGTATAAAAATCTCCAGGCATCTCTATATCCTCACAAAACCTCTAATTTAATTTTATCGCTCCTTCTTCTTAAAATCAAGTATTTTTACCTTCCGAACCGTTTTTTTACTTGCCGCGTTCTTTCAACTTCTCCAAAGCCTCAATAACCTCTTTGACTCGCGGAGAATGGGGATTCTTGCCTTGAAAACCGTATTCTTCCAACTGCAAATCAAATTTGATGTTGCGTGCAGCAATCAACTTGCACTGGTAATTGCTTACATCATAGACCGCCATCGTCTTCGCATTCCCGTCAATCACATAAAGAATGTCGTGGTCTTGATTCTGATAGTTTCCCGTGACCGCAACCAGAGGGGTCCCTCCTTCCGCTGTTGCCGCATAAGTCACAGGCGACAGAGACTGTCCAACAATATAGCCTACACACCCCGCAAGAAGAATGACTAGCACCAGATTTGTTCTATTCATCTCAGTCCCTCCAAATAACCTTCTCTCGGATTATATCCATCCGACTGTAACCTTTCCACAATCTTTCTATCAAAATTATATAGTCTTTTTCTCCCATAACTCTTCGCCCACTTCTCCTGTTCACAGAGTTAGACGAGTATAAGAAACTCTTATTTTAGAGTTAGAGAACGACCTCTTTATGACGCGCCGAGTGGCACTGAATATTAATGGCAACAGGCAATGAAGCGATATGACAAGGATGACTCTCAACAAAAACATCCAATGCCGTGACTCTGCCGCCGAAGCCTTGCGGACCTATACCGAGACGGTTCACCTCTTCAAGTATCTCTTTCTCCAGTTGCGCATCTTCAGCGTCCTTCGCTCGCTCGCCGATTCTCCGTAAAAGCGCTTTCTTCGCCAGCAACGCTGCCATCTCAAAAGAACCCCCCAGTCCTACTCCCACTAAAATAGGAGGACACGGATTCGCCCCTGCCTGAGAAACCCACTCAACAACCGCCTTTTTGACTCCTTCTCTTCCCGCAGCAGGGGCAAGCATCTTCACGGTTGACATATTCTCACTACCCCCACCCTTGGGGGCGATCCGAATCCGCACTCTGTCGCCGGCAACTATATCAAAGTGAATCACAGCAGGAGTATTGTCTCCCGTGTTCTTCCGTTTAAGCGGATGGTCAACGACGCTTTTGCGCAGATACCCTTCATTGTAACCTTTCGCTACCCCTCTGTTGATAGCTTCGCGTAGATTACCGCCCACAAAACTCACCTCTTGCCCCACATCAACGAACAGAACAGCAAGCCCCGTGTCTTGACACATCGGGGACATCTGCCGCGCAGACATCTCGTTGTTCTCAATAATCTCTTTCAGTATCTCTTTTCCCGCAGGGGACTCCTCGCGCTTCAGCGCATCTTTCAATGCCGTCATCAAGTCCTCTTCTGGCACACAGCATGCTTCAATACACAATTTCGCTACTGCGTCGCTCAAATCCTTCACATCCAGTTTTCGCATACCTTCTACTCCTCAAAAACCCTGCCTAAAATTATCCTCTGCTATAACGCTCAATTCAATCTAAACAGGTGAAAACTTCTCTTTGCATGAAATTAAACAAATTTCCTACATTCGCTTTTTGCCTTTGCTAAGAATTGTGCACCCTTTTGTCTCTATACTTTCGTCGTAAAACCAGACGACTTAGCCTATACAGTTCCGTTAGCCTGTGAGTTTGACAGCCTTAACTTTTATACTCAAAACGGAACTCTCTATCCCCTTCAGTTCTTTAAGCGGTATTTTCAAATCCTCGACTATCGCTTTTGCAGTCGGGTCGTTAGCGATGCAATCCATCGGGAAAAATGTTTCCTCGACGATTTTCACCCTTTTGAATCCTGCCGCTTTGATAATCTTAATATATTCCTCCTTCATTATCGCACCTGACAGGCAGCCTACATACGCCTCTACCGATTTCTTTATGAATCCAGGCAGTTCCTTCAGTAGCACAATGTCCGAAATCATCAGTCTGCCGCCAGGTTTTAAGACCCTGAACGCTTCTTTAAAAACGCGCTTCTTGTCGGGGGAAAGGTTGATAACGCAGTTTGAGATAACGACATCAACGGAAGAATCAGCAACAGGAAGGTTCTCAATTTCACCTAGTCTGAACTCGACATTTTTGAACCCCACTTTTCTGGCGTTTTGTCTCGCCCTTTCGAGCATCTCCGGGGTCATATCGACACCGATGACCTTTCCTGTTTCACCAACCCTTCTTGCGGCGAGGAAGCAGTCGAATCCCGCGCCAGAGCCGAGGTCAAGGACAGTTTCTCCTGGTTTAAGTTCAGCAATTGCTACAGGGTTGCCACAGCCAAGCCCGAGGTTTGCACCTTCCGGAACTGAACGCATTTCTTCTTCAGAGTATCCTATTTTTCTACTGATGCTCCGCGCCAAATCTTCAGAACAGGAGCATTCAGGAGCGCAACAAACACCCTTCTGCTTCGCGATTCTTGCATAGCCACTCCTTACGGCACTTTTTATCTTCTCTTTATTCCTCATATTTGTTGCACTCGCTAAATCACTTTGAACTCTCGAGCAACCTTTTCTATTTTTTCAATGGCGAAGTCAAGGTTCTCTTTGGTGTGCATTGCGGTCACGATAAACCTGATTCGCTCCGTTCCTCTTGCAACTGTAGGATAGAAAATCGGCGTTCCCATAACACCCTCTTCGAACAGTTTTTTACTGAACTTGGCGGTGCGCTCCTCTCCACCAATTATGAGCGGTGTGATGGGCGTGACCGACTTTCCAAGGTCAAATCCTAACTCTTTCAGTTTACCTTTAAAGTAGTGTGTGTTGTCCCAAAGTTTTTTGGTGAGAGCCTCACCTTCAGGAGATTCAAGGATGTCAATAGCGGCGATGCAGCCGGCTGCCGTGGCAGGTGGATGTGCTGTTGAGAACAGAAACGGACGAGCATTGTAACGGAGAAAATCAGTCAAGTTCTTGGTACCTGCAATATAGCCACCAAGAACACCCATCCCTTTCGAGAGCGTGCCCATCTGAATGTCCCATCTCCCTTCAAGATTAAAGTGGCTGACCGTTCCGCGTCCCCCTTTACCTAATACGCCTGATGCGTGCGCATCGTCAACCATCGTGAAAGCACCGTATTTATCCGCCAACTCGGCAATCTGCGGAAGTGGCGCAATGTCACCATCCATACTGAACACGCCGTCCGTGATAATCATAATCCTCCGCGACCCTTTTGCCTGCTTCAAAACATCTTCAAGCGAGTTCATATCGTTATGTTTGTAAATGAATCTTTTCGCTTTTGTGAGGCGTACACCATCTATGATGGATGCGTGGTTCAGTTCATCGGATATAGCAGCATCTTCAGGCTCAGGAATGAGCGCCTGTATCGTTCCGCGGTTTGCTGCAATCCCAGCAATGAAGACCAGAGACGATTCCGTCCCTTTGAACTTTGCCAGTCGCTCTTCCAACTCGATGTGAATCTGCATCGTGCCGATGATGGGCCGCACAGCACCCGCACCTGCACCCCATTTGTCAATCGCCTTATGCTCTGCCTCTTTGATTTTCGGGTGATTTGTCAAGCCGAGATAGTTATTCGAGCAGAGGTTGATAACCTTTTTGCCATCGATGATTGATTCTGCCATCTGTGGCGAGTGCAAGACTCGGAACGGCGCATAGATTCCACGCTTTTTGAGACTATCAATCTCTGCCTGCAAAAACCCCATCCTGTCCACCATACTCAATCCTCCTAAAGTTTAATCCAGATATCTTCTTTGTTTTTCCATCTCTGTTTGACTTTACAGAAGTAGCCTATTCTATGTTTCATTTTTTCACGAGGATAGAATTCAGAAAGCCTGTCGCAGAGTTCAAGCATCCATTTCTTTTTCTTTCTGGAGTTTCCGCGGATTATAGATATTTTGTTTGCATCCGCAATCTGGATTTGTCCCCAGCCAAGAGCGCCGATGGTAAGGCATTCCCAAGTCAAAAACTCTATTGGCAGGAAGTGGGCCTCCTTAACAGTGATACGAGTATTGGAAGCCAGGTCATACTTTATCATTAAGATTGTAAAGCAGTTTGTATCTTTTTCATAGAAACATGCCAGTCTCTTTACTGATGTCAGATTCGGCATATTGAAATTAGTGGCAAGTCTGTGTGTGCTTACATCCACAACATAATAATATACTTTCTCCTTGCCTTCAAAGATTGATTGAGTTGAGTCTCCGACTCCTCTCAAACTATCCGCTGTGACTTTTGAAAGGGAATCCGAATGCTTGTTCAGAAACTTCTTTGTCCTATCCTCAACTCTCTTGTGATCATTGCTGTAAAAGAGCCAACTTTTCAATTTTTGTGTCTCCATTTTTGGTGAACAAGGCGGTTTTGCTATGTCTCTTTGGCGGTCTACGGGCGAGGCGTTCGATAAGAGTGTTGCGTTCGTAAAAAACACCATCGTAATAGCCTTGAATCGTTTTATCCGTTTCTGCCATCTGAAGCCTCTTTAACGCATATAAGCAATACTCTTCTTCGATTTCGACCATAACAAAATTTCTGCCCAGTTTCTTTGCAACGACACCACTCGTTCCAACACCTGCAAAGGGATCGAAAACAACATCTCCTTCATTAGAACTTGCGAGAATGATTTTAGCAAGCAGTTTCTCGGGTTTCTGAGTCGGATGAGGTGTGTTTTCAGGCATCGACCAGAATGGTATGGTTATGTCTGTCCAGACATTCGAAGAATATGTGAGTCTAAATTTTTCTCCATTCTCCTCTACCCAGTCTTTCGGTTTACCGCCTTCTCTGTACGGAGCAATCACTTTTTTCTTTAACTTGACCGCATCGGGGTTGAATGTGTATTTATCTGACATAGTGCAAAACCATATGTCTTCTGAATTGTTCTTCCAGTTTTTCGAAGAACCGCGCCCCTTCTCGCGCTCGAATGTGATTCTGTTTCTGACCTTGAAATATTTTTCGCAGACAAGATGAACGGCAGAAGACGAAAACCAATCGCTGCAAATGTATATTGACGCTGTCGGTTTCAGAAGTCTTATCGTTTTGCTAAGCCAAGAATCAAGCCATTTGACATATTCATCTGTGGCCATCCGCTTGAAAGAGTGGTTATTGAATTTTTTGTCCAGATTATAAGGTGGGTCGATGAAAAGAAGGTCTACAAACTCCGAGGGGAGGAGACTCACAACTTCAAATATGTCTTGATTGATGATTTTGCCAAGCACCTCTTCAGTGCTTGCAGACTTCTGTAATTTAAGCAATAGAGTGCGAAACCCTTTTTTTTCTTCATCAGAAAGTACAATAGTTCTATTAGCAGAAGCCTTTCTCATTCTGTTATTTCCCGAACTGCTATAAAGCGTTAATGCGTTGAGCAACATCTTTGAATTTGTAGTCTACCTCGATGATTTTCTGGTATTCCGCTTTTGCTTTTTCGGTGTCGCCCACAAGTTCGTATGTGCGCGCCAACTCGTATGTGATTTCCTTGTTCTGGTCGTTCATCATCCGCAAAGGCTCCCGTGCTTTGAAAAATTCTTTGATTGCCAAATCATAGAGACCTTTCTTGCGGAAGGCGATTGCAACAGTGAAACGCGCAGGAATAGTGAATCGCGGGTCACTTGCCGCCTTCTGCAACTCCGTGATTGCATCATCCAGCGCACCTGTCTGATACAGGAAATTCCCCAGTTCGAATCTGAGTTTCGTATCCGTCGGATGCTGTGCGACCCGCTGTTGCCATTCCTCCACACAGAACTTCAATTTTTGTGCTTTCGCCTCTTCTATAGCCTGTTTCTTCTCTTCTGTCGGTCCTTCTCGATATGCATCCATCAACTGTTTTATGCGGTAGTCCCACCGCTTCACCTGCAAATCGCCTAACTTTTCTCGAGCGAAATAGTCAGCAGGGTCAAGTTCAAGCGCCTTTTTGTAACATGCTTCTGCACTGCGGAAATCTTCTAGCCGAAGGTAAAGGTCCCCCAACTCTCGATGCAAGCGAGGTTCATTCGGGTTCGCATTCACTTCCTCTTGTTTGATGGAAAGCGCCTTACGAACATCCTCCTCGCTTCTCAACAGGTGAGCTTCAACCTCCAGTTTCTCCGCCTCTTTCTTGTCTTTCAGTTTGTCGCGATAGGATGAGCCTGCCTGCTCAATTTTCCCAACAGTGGTAGCAGCGGCAACATCTTTTCTAAGCCGCGCCGCCTCACCATCGTGCGGTGCAATTTTTAAAGCAACATCAAAGTAGCGCGCCGCCTGCTGTAAGTCACCCAATTTCATATAAATTTTCCCAACCGCTTTAATCGCCTCGATGTTCTTTGAATCAACCTCAAGAGCAGATTTGAAATTTGCAAGCGCCCTCTGAAGATATCCAGCCGCATACGCCGCATTCCCCAGTCTCATCAGCATTCCCACATTGAACGGCGAGTTGTAAAGATATTTCTCACACTCAATAATCTCCTCATCATATTTCTTCGCCATATCCTTCATCTTTGATTTGATGAGAGAACCAATCCCTTTGAAAAACCCCCCCTTCGGAGAAATGTTCATCTCTTTCCCACGCTGAGAAGTCAACTGACGAATCTGTCTCGCTGCTTCCTCGTTGTCAGGGTCTAACTTGAGAACTTGTAAATACAACTCGAATGCATACTCGTAGTTCCTTCTCTTCATCGCTTCAAGCGCCTTCACCAGTAACTTGCTATACTGACCAGCGTCAGGCATCTTCTCCCTTCCTCCTATTCCGCTCTTGCCCTCATTTTACATATTCGCAATGAACGAGTCAATTTTATTCCAACAGACCAGAAATTCCCTGCCACAAACAGCAAGACAAAAAATTCTCTTCTCCTCTGTGGTTAGAGAGAATAGTCCCCTTTTCTGCTCGCTAAAGTGAAGATAGGAGAATTTCTGATTTGCGGAGTATTACTTGACAAACACCGCGTTGGTGGGAATAATAAAACCGTCTTGTATGTTGTTATACGGGGTTTTAAGGAAGGTATGATGTTGAGGAATGTTCTGATTGTTATTTTTATCGTGTTTGTCGCATTGGTTCTGTTCAGCGGTTGCGGTGTTACGGAAGAAAAACCCGCACAGCCTGAGACTCCAAAAACGGAACAGCCACAGCAATCGAAACCTGAAGAACCGGCAAAAACACCTGAGACACCATCTCCTCCGCTAACACCCGAAGGAAAGTAGTGCATCAGAACAAAAGAAACCTTTTATATCCCGGTCAGACGACTTGACGAACAGGTTAAGTGGATATTATTGTGATTCGGCGTTCGTATTTTGTGAGTAACGGCGCAAACACTGTTCTTATGAGAAGAAATGCAACCAAAAGCCCACCTAATGCAGCGAACACCGTTGAACTCTCTGCTTGCAAGAAATGGTTCACAAAAAAAACGAACAGCCCCATCAAAAGAATCGGCAGCCCGAATGTAACAAAAATAGGAACATACAAAGAGGGAATCTCAACCGAGATTCGCACAACTTTTCCTACTTGAAGATTTTTTCCCGTTTCTTCGTCACATCTGACTGTCACAATGTTTTCAACCTTTCTATGATTCCGAAAACAGGATGCGCAACCAGCACATTTTGCACTATCTCTATCAGGGAAAAGTTTGAGACAAACTACCCATCCACCCTCTGCTTCCCTTTTTTCTATTACCTCCGCAGTCTCGTATAAAATATCGTTCATCTGCCGCTCCTATGGAAAGAAATCAGGCAACGCTCTCCTCTGGACCCTTTTCATCAACTCTGCACTGTAACGGATGTAGTCCAAAATCTCCGCACGACTCCACTCGGGATGGTTCTCAACATACTTGTATATCTCTTCAACCGCCTCTCGCCGAGCGGTCAACCGCTTGCCGATTCGCAGCGCTTCAAAATCAAGCCCCAACTTCCTCGCCGCAGAAAAAACTATATCACGCTGCTCCTTCGTCGCTTCTATATGAGGAGTCTCAAGTAGAATCTCTCTCACTAACTCTTTGGGGAACCCTGTCTCCCCTGCGATTCTTTCAAGCATCCCTGCAATTTTTCTACTCGTCCCCATATCTCATCCCCCTCATACTATCCGCTTTTCCTGCAGAAACACAAATAGTCTTAAATTCAATCATCCTTGTTCCCAAATATCTTTTCGTCGCATTCGCGACAAATATAGTCCCCTTTAGGGAATGGCTTGCCGTTTGCCTTTCGTGTCTTCCAGTTATCTAAGTCTATGACTCTATTTACAAATAAACCACTTCCCCAACTTACGCTTCTTCCACACTCATTACAAATTTCAACATTCTTCACCCTCTTCATCTTTTCCATCACACCTCTCCCTTCTCTTTTTGCAAGATGAGCCTCCCTCTTATAAACTCTTCACATATTCTTCGAATGCCTTTAGTGCGTCGTCTATTTTGTCAACATTCGGTCCACCCGCCTGCGCAAAATCTTTTCTGCCGCCACCTGACCCACCTAATATCTGCCCCACAATCTTAGCCGCACGCCCCGCATCAAACCCAGCCTCTATAACCTGCCCCTTCCCACCAATGACCGCTACTACTTTACCGTCCTGAACAGTAGTTAGACATATCGCAATGTTGTTACTCTTGTTTCTCTTCTTCAACTCGTCTATTTTGCTTCTCAAGTAATTAGCATCCCGTTTCTCTATAGTTTTCGTTATGAGGACCAGTCCTTTCTCTTCTTCTGCACCCTTAAGCAATTCTTCAGACTCTTTCTCCCCGTCTGTCAGCCCCTTTAGAGCGGTCTCAAATACTTTACCTCGTAAATTCTCGTTTTCTTGTTTATAGAAATCTCTCTCTTTTCTTAATTCTTCAATCTGTTGAATGAGAGATGCAGGGTCTTTGACTCCCACCATTTTACAGGCAATGTCCAAATACTTCTTCTCCGAGTCTCTTTCCGACCGCATTCTTTCTCGGGCTTCTCTGCCCGTAAATGCTTCGATGCGCCGTACCCCTGCTTGGACGCTTCTTTCAGAAATAATCTTAAACAGACAGATTTGTGAAGTACGCTCAATATGCGTTCCACCACACAATTCTTTTGAAAAATCACCAATTTTCACGACTCTTACCGTTTCGCCGTATTTCTCTTCAAAGATTGCGATCACACCATCTTTTAATGCATCCTGCAAATTCATCTCCCTTATTTTCACTTTATGGTCTTCAAGAACCCGTTGGTTAACCAATTCTTCAATCTTTTTCAATTGCTCATCAGACAACTTTGAGTGGTATGTGAAATCGAACCTGAGTCTGTCGTTTTCAACAAACGAACCATTTTGACGGACAAACTTTCCTAATGCTTCCCTTAACGCCCAATGGAGAAGATGTGTTGCAGTATGCGCACGCATTATCCCCTTTCTTCTTGCGCCATCTATCTCCGCCCAACAGTCTGTGTCATATGCCTCTTCTGCGCTGCCCTCTTCAAATCTCCCGCTGTGCAGATACACGCCTCGATAGTCCTGAACCTTCTTTACATCGAATACAAAACCTTTGCCACGAACGACTCCCGTGTCCGAAACCTGTCCGCCTCTTTCAGCATAAAATGATGTCTTATCAAGAATGAGCAAATCGCCTGTTGCGTATAACACTTTCGCTTTCGCTCTCATCTTTTTATAGCCGACAAACTCTGTCAAAGGTAGAGACGGCGGAAGGGAAGGAATCTCAATCTCAAATTTCGAAGCACTGCGACTTTTCTCCTTCTGCTCAGAAAGGAGTTTTTCAAAGCCCTCCACATCTACTTTGAAATCGTGTTGTTCCGCCTCCCGCAGAGTCAGGTCTATCGGGAAACCATAAGTGTCATACAGTCTAAAAGCGTCTTCCGCTGAGATAATATTTTTTTGCTCTCTCCGCCCCTTTTGAATAGCAGCATCAAGAAGTACAAGCCCTATATCAAGCGTATGGTTGAAGTTTTCCTCCTCCGTTCTGATGATTTCCATTGCGTGCGATTCCGATTCTTTTATTTCAGGATAAGTGTCTCCAAGTGTTTTGACAACATCTTCAACAAGTCTGAAAAGAAACGGCTTCTGAATTCCTAACTCTCGCCCTTGACGGAATGCACGGCGCAGGATTCGGCGAACTACATAACCTCGTCCATCGTTCGACGG
Source organism: Planctomycetota bacterium (assembly GCA_026418755.1). Classification (GTDB taxonomy): domain Bacteria; phylum Planctomycetota; class SKW154; order SKW154; family SKW154; genus SKW154. Next base: position 1,832 of record JAOAAR010000023.1, on the reverse strand, counting down.
AATCACCCCATCAGCAATACAGACTACTAACGCACGAATATGGTCCGCAATCGCACGGAAAGATGTCGTGTTAGTGTAAGAAATTCCTTCTTCAGGGTTGTATTTTCTACCACTAATCTCTTCGATGTGTTCTATTATCGGCTTGAACAAATCAGTCTCGAAGTTTCCTTCTACCTTTTGAAGAACAGAGCAAAGCCTTTCAAGCCCTGCACCTGTGTCCACTGAAGGTTTCGGCAGTCGTGTTCTTACTCCATCAGAATGCTGTTCATACTCCATAAAAACCAGATTCCACAACTCAAAAAACCTTTTGCAGTCTGAAGAACCGAATCTGTCACAGGCGACAGTTATACATTTTCCATCATATACTCCGCAGGAGTATTTTTCTCCTTTGTCATAATGAACTTCAGAACAAGGACCACAGGGACCAACATCGCCCATCATCCAGAAATTATCTTTTTCTCCACCCTTCCAGATTTTTTCCTCAGGAAGCCCTATTTCACGCAACCAGATTTCGTATGCCTCATAATCATCCTTATAAACTGTCGCATATAGTCGCTCTTGTGGGATTTTATAGACTTCAGTGAGAAGTTCCCAAGCGAATTTGATTGCTTCTTTCTTGAAATAGTCGCCGAAAGAGAAATTTCCAAGCATCTCGAAGAATGTGTGATGCCGCTCCGTTCTACCAACCGTCTCTAAGTCATTATGTTTACCACTAACACGCAAACATTTCTGGCAGGAAGTGGCGCGACTATAAGAGCGTTTTTCAAGTCCCAAAAAAACATTTTTAAACTGGTTCATACCGGCATTGGTGAAAAGAAGAGTAGGGTCTCCAAAAGGTACGAGAGGAGCGCTTGATACCTCAGTATGTCCGTTCCTGACGAAATAATCCAGAAACAGCCTTCTAACTGTTTTTGCGTCCATAAGACAAACAACTCCTTTTGGAGAAATGATAGTCGCAAGGGACATACAAAGTCAAATTTAAATCGCTTGAGAAGGCTCTGTTTTCTTTCCACGGATGAAGCCAGAACATTTCTTTCTGTCATTCGCACGAAAATTCTACTCTCTCAGTGATGGAGGGAAAAAGACGATTTTTCTTTTTGAAAAAATGGAGATGTATAAAATGAGAATAAAGGTTTTGTGACGGCGGTTGAAGGAGCAGTGGTATGCCGGAAGAAAGTATAAATGAATTTCCCGTCTTGTGGTTTCAGGGGGCGAGTTGTTCAGGTTGTTCCGTTTCTCTTTTGAACTCCAGTTTTCCTTCGGTGGCGAGCATTCTGCTTGAGCCGGTGCTGCCCGGCAAGCATCTGAATCTCCGTTTTCATTCGACGATAATGGCAGGGAGCGGAGAGCCTGCCATTTCAGCGATTCGCGTGGTAAAGGAAGAGTTTTCCGGAAACTATATACTGATTCTCGAAGGCTCTATTCAAGAAAGAATCTACTGTGGAATCGGAGAGTTCGAGGGAAAGGAATTGTATTTGGAGGAAGAGTTCAAAGAGGCGGCGGAGCGGGCTCTGGCTATTATCGCGTATGGCACCTGCGCATCTTACGGAGGAATTCCTGCTGCTGGACCAAATGTGACTAAAGCCTGCGGTGTTGGCGAATTCTTAAAAAAACACGGGATAAGGAAGCCGTATATAAACATCCCTGGTTGTCCGCCTCATCCTGACTGGTTTGTCGGAACAGTTGCCTCGGTGCTTCTGTTTGGATTGCCAAAGGAGGATGCTGTTGACGAGGTGGGTAGACCCAAACGGTATTACGGAAAACTGGTGCATGACAATTGTCCGAGGAGAGCCTTCTTCGACACGGGTAGATTCTGTCTCTTATACACATCT
>JAOAAR010000222.1 GCA_026418755.1 Planctomycetota bacterium | reverse complement strand
CGAAATCTTGCTCAATGAATCTCCTTGCTGGACTATGTATGTCTCCCCGGTGGATGGGTAAGAGACTTCTTTAGTTTCCTGTGGTGACGGAATGCGCAGCCTCATCCCCACAGCGAGTTTTGACGGCTCGCTCAATACCTCTTTGTTGGCGTTCCAAATCACAGTCCACATTTTCGAATCGCCGTAGTTTGCTCTTGCAATGGAGTAAAGTGTCTCTCCTTTCTTTACAATATGGAATTTTTCAGGGGGTGTAGTTTTTTGCTCAACAGGCTTCTCTTGTGGAGAGACAGGGATGTCGGTTATCACCGGAGTATCGGGAAGGGAACTGATGTCTGCGCTGATTTGTTGTCCGACTGTCTGCACAGGTTTTTCAATAGGTTGTGAAACGACCACTTCTGCATGCGAGACTGGTTTCTCTTCGACTACTGGCGTCGTAGACTGTTTTGGCTCCTTTGAACCGCTCATCTCAAACAGAATAGCAAGAAGGACGGCGATTCCGACAACACTTACCACCGCTAATCTCGTGACTATACCCATTGTCTAACCCCCAAAAATAGTCCTGACAACCACCCAATTCTTATTTCGACAATTACTAACAGAATTTGTGAATAAAACAGTTTTTTTAATCTTTTTTGACACAGAGTTTCTTTTTCTCTTTACTATTTACGATGAAGGACAGATGGGAGAAGCAGGTTTATGAAGAAGTATTTGATTGTTTTACCTGTTATTTTTTTGTATGCGATAATCTTCGCTGACATCGTTTATCTTGAAAGCGGCGGATTCGTTGAGGGAAAGATTGTTGAAGAAGACGATGACAGAATCGTGATTGAGTCGAAGATAGGCGGAAGAGTTGAGTTGAGGAAGGAGAGGATAGCAAGGATAGACCGTGGCACGAACGAGGAGATATTTAAGAAGCGGCTTGAAGAGTTGAAGCCTGACGATATTGAGGGCCATTTTGAGTTAGGGCTCTGGGCGAAGCATATGGGATTGATTAATAAGGCGAAAGAGCGGTTCAGATATGTTCTCGAAAAATTCCCCGACCACGAATTTGCAAGAGCAGAGATGGGCTATCGGAAACTGCAAGGTAAATGGGTAAGCGAGGAAGAGTATTATACCGCTCAGGGATATGTTCAATATGAAGGCGAGTGGGTGAAGAAAGAAGATGCCGAAAAGATGAGAGCGGGTTTTGTTCAGTGGGGCGATGAGTGGGTAAAGAAAGAAGATTTGGAGAAAATTAAGGCGGGATATAGGAGGCTGGGCGACAAGTGGGTAACAGAGGAGGAATACTACAAAGCGAAAGGGTATGTGCAGTATGAAGGCAGATGGATGCCTCCCGAGAAGGCGGAAAAGATGAAGCAGGCGGCTGAAGAGAGGAAGAAACAACTCGAACTTTTAAAACTGAAAAACCAGATAAAAGGGAGTATCAAATTGAAGTGCTCATTCGCGGAGGATGCGGAGGAGCGACATCTTCAGCGGTTTGGAGAGATGGTAAAAAAAGCGGCGAAAATCATCTGGGATATGACAGGCGGCGGCATCTGGCTCGAAGAAGCAGAGATTTACGACAAGGCGAAAGACGGGGATTGTGTCGTGTTGAACAACGATGGCAACACGGTGCCTGGTCCTGGCGGGAGGACTGTCTACGGATATGCGAGCGGAGGGAAGTTTTATGTAGGTGGTAACTGTTACATCGCCACTTTCGTTCACGAGTTCGGACATGCCAAATTTGGACTCCCTGACCACTATGGCACACAGATTGTCTGTATAATGAACGCTGGCGAAGGCGCAAAATATATGAAATACATTTTCTGCGATGGCTGCTGGGACAAGGTTAACAAGCGTTATCAAGGACAACTTAAGAGACCAAGCAAAGAAGATGAAGACTTTGGAGAGCCCCCTGAGACAAAAGTCATCATTTCAAACCGATGACACGGCGATGGAGAGAAGAATCTGCCAAAACGGTCAGCGGCGCACCGCGATGTCTCTTTCCTGAATCTTCACATCCTTCTTCTTGTCAAATACAAATGCCTGCGCCATATCCTCGATGACTCCTGCAACCGTCGCCTTCGCGATTGGCTCACCATCGCGATAAATGACAAAAATGTCTTGAACCTTTACACCGTGCTTCTTGCCTACATTCAGCACGATTCTGTCTTCATCCATAACAGAGAAAACATTCGCCACAAGAGCGTCCACAGGCTCGCGTTTCTCCGGTTTCCTGTCAGATGGTTTAACGACTTCGGTCTCTGAGTGCCCTGAAGATGTTTTCGAAGCCTCTTTGGGAGGAGCAACAAGAGAATCAATCTTCTCTTTCAGAGATTTGAGTAAAGCAGAGTCTTCTTCCAGTCTCTTGTTCATCTTCTCAAGAGCATCTGATATTTTATGAAGCGCATCAGAGATGTCTTTGAGGGTGGCGACGGAAAACGGTTTTTCGGACGGCACTTCAGGTTGTTGCTTTCTGATGAGACGGACTATATCTCCGACTACGGGCTCACCTTCGACCTTGACAATCTCCGCATTGGACATATCGGAATCAAGAACACGGCAGACACGCAGTTCTCCTATCTGTTTGCCTTCCCGGAACAGAGAGAGAATATCTCCCTCTTTCAGTTCATGTCCACTTCCTATTGTGACCACAACCATTTTTTTGGAGGCGTTGTACAGGCTGACTCTACCTTCCGCAACAACTTCAGAAGGGCTCTCTCCTTGCTCAGGGCGCATAGACGCAACCGCCTCTTCCAGCCGTTTTATCGTCTCCTCTAACTCTGCTATCTTCCTTTCTCTTTCGGAGAGTTGTTGTTCCAGAAGTTTCAGTTTCTGCTCAAGGAGTTCGGGGTCAAGTTTTCCTTCCTGGGCTGTGAGTAGGACTCCGGAAAAAAGCAGAAGAACGATCAGTAGGCGCTTCATCTTTTCCCCCTCCTAAAACTATCTCTCGATTCTACGCGGATGAGTCTCGCGTCCCTCGCCTGGACGAGCGTGAGGTGGCTGCCCACGCCTCTGCGGTGTATGTTTTATGATTACTGTATGACGCGGATGTGCAGGCGGTATTTCCCAGAAAACTTCAGGCAGAACCGTTATGCGTACCCACGGACCTCTATAGGTGGCAGAACGATACCAGATGCCGTCCTTATACACATAATAGTAGCCGTCAGTGTAGTATATGTCGTATGAAGGATATGCATACCATTCGATATTCGTGCGTTCGATTCTGACAAGTGGTGGAGGCTCATAAATTACGACAGGTGCAGGTTCGACAGGAGGTGATGTCTGAACAACGGTCGTCGTATGAGGAGCAGGATAACTATGGACGACACAGCCCGACAATATCACAATAGACAACAGGAAGAATGTCCTCATATCATTTCTCCTTAAATATGAAAATGGTTTGTCCGGCTTGAATCTTATCTCCTTCTTTTAAGATACGCTCAGTTATGCGCTCACCGTTGACGAAAGTGCCGTTCGCAGAATTGAGGTCAGTAATAGAGTACCCTTCAGTAGAAGGTTTTATGATGAAATGGGTGCGAGACATCTTCTCGTCACTCTTGAAAGAGAGGGTGTTTGCGGGAAGTCTGCCAACAGTTATGGGATTGACCCCCAAAGTATATTCTTTAACCCCTTTTCTCGTTTGCATGAGAAGCCTCGCCATAGACTATTACTCTTTCATCAAGAAACTCTTATACCATTATACCAGAAAAAAGTGTGGAATAAAGAGGCAAAAAAGAATCGAGATAAAGA
>JAOAAR010000221.1 GCA_026418755.1 Planctomycetota bacterium | reverse complement strand
GGAATCTCTGGAGGAGATTGGAAGGCTGCTTGCGGGTGGCAGGGAATGGGTGTTGCAACAGTTTAACCCGAAGAAGTGTCTCGAGCCGGAATATGAGAAAATCGTTCCATATGAGTTATTCTTTTTGAAGAAAATTGCATCCAATTTGAGCCGTTATCTGCCTGTTCGTGTTCGAGGAGAGTATGATTAGTATGCTTGATGGTGTGCAGGAGGTGCTCTGTTTGTAGGGTATATGATAAAAGAGTATATTTTTGAGTAGAGACAGGTTTTTTCTTGTGTTTAAAGAAGTATTTTTGTAAGGTTTAGCAAATCGTAAAGAAGTGTTGATAATGTTTTGATGGAGGATTGGGTATGGGAGTGAGGCTGTTTTTATGCGGGGTGGTTGTTCTGCTTTGTGGTCTTCTGATGGCGCAGGAGGGAGAGGAGCCTGTTACCACACCTAAACCGCAAGAAGAGAAGCTGCCCATTGAAGAGAAGAAAGAAGAGCCGAAGGAAGAGAAGAAAGAGGAGCCTCTTTCTTTTGAGTTCTTGAGATTGAACATTGCCTGGTGCGGGATAGCGCGGTTTGACTACTATTCTTCTGACAATATTGTGGACATTTTACAGGATGGTGCAGTAATTCTTGCTCCTGACCCTGTTCACGACACATTCTGGATGAAAGCGGCATATCTGTACGCGCAGGGGAAGGTGGGCGACATAGCAGGCTCTCTTCTGTTGAATTTTGCGAACAAAGGAACGGAGCCACTTTGCTGGCTTTATGTTGAATTTCCTCTTCTTGAAAAGTTCAAAGAATGTTTTAAGTTGCGGGTCGGGCAATTCATAAAGCCGTTTGGAAGACAGACGAGGACATTTCCGTACGAGTTGCCTTTTGGGCGTTACGGTCAAATCTACGAGTGGTTGTTTGACGATGAAGTCGGATTTTACGATACAGGGTTTTCCGCTTACGGGTCGAAGACATTGAACTTTTTGAAACTCGATTTGAAACTGGACTATGAGTTGGGGTTTTTCAACGGAGAAAGGATGAATGAGCGGGACACGGGCGACCAGAAGGCAACTTGTGGCAGGATTGAACTCTCTTCCAAGAAACTTGCTGCTCTGCTGCCATTCAAGTGTAACCTATTTTCGTTTGGTTTTTCGTATTTCAACGGCGGACGGAGAGAGATAAACGATGCTTATGATACGAAGTTTCTTAAGAGGAGGTATTACGGTTTTGATGTGGAACTTCGCTGTCTTGGAAACAGACTCGGTCTTCTGTTTGAGTATGTGAGTGCAAGTGACGACCTCTTCTATGTTGATTCTATGCTCGGAATTCCCATCATTGAGTTGAACCGAGTCACAGACGGCTGGTTTGTAGAGTTGGGGTATTTTGTGTGGGTGAACAAGAGACTTGATTCGGAGAATGCTCCAATAGCGGAATTGAGGAAGAGGCTCTTCGGCTTACAGATAGCATTTTTACTGGATGTGCTGAATATGCCTCCGAACTGGAAGATGGAAGTCGCTACCGGCGAGAGCAGTCGTCCTATGAACATTTACGGATTGGCGGTCAGTTATGACATCCGCTGGAACATCAAGTTGCAGGTGATTCTGGCAAGACTTGATTACGGAAGATATTACAGTGGGCTTTATGCAGGCGTTGATGATTTTTCGGAAAATAGGCTAACCGTTCAATTAGGTTTTATCGCCTTCTGATTGTAAAGTTATTTTTTACAAGTTATAATCGGAGCCGACGGGTTTGGGTCGGCTCCGATTTTTTCGGAGGCGTTGGAAATTTTTGGGAAAGATGGAATGGACAGTTTTGAATCCTTTTTAAGGAAACTTCCGAAGATGGATGTGCTTCTTTCATCTTCGGCGGAGTTGCTTAAGCGATGGGCACATGAGCAGGTGCGTGAAGCACTTTCTTCTGTTCTTGAGGATATTAGAGGACGCATTCTGAAGGGAGAAGTGCAGGAAGTAGAGGTTGAGACTGTTGTAAAAAGGGCGGAGGAGGTTTTGAAAAGACGGGGTAAACCTTTTGTGGTCTCTGCAATCAACGCTACAGGAGTGATTCTGCATACAGGACTGGGCAGGAGTGTGCTACCTCGCTCGGTGGTGGATTCAATCTACAGGGTTCTGTGTGGTTACTCTGTGTTAGAGATAGACAGGGAGAGCGGGAAACGGTGCAGCAGGATAGAACGTCTTTCCGGAATGCTTTGTGAGTTGTTTGGTGTAGAGGCAGCGCTTGCTGTCAATAACGATGCTGCTGCTGTGATGCTCACCTTGAACACGCACGCTTGTGGTAAGGAGGTTGTCGTTTCGAGAGGGGAGTTGGTTGAGATTGGAGGCTCATTCAGGTTGCCTGAAATTATAGCGGCAAGTGGAGTGAAAATGGTTGAAGTAGGGACGACAAACCGAACGAGAATTGAGGATTACGAGAAAGCGGTATCGGATTCTACAAAAATCTTTCTCAAAGTTCACCCCTCGAATTACAAAATTGTTGGCTACACCGAAGGGGTACCTTCTAATGAATTGGCAGAATCTGCGCACAGACTAGGGCTTTTATTTCTGTATGATTTGGGCTCAGGAGCGGTGGTGGATGTGGGAGAACCTACTGTCAAGTATGCCGTCTCATCGGGTGCTGACATAGTCACATTTTCAGGAGATAAACTATTTGGTGGATGTCAGGGAGGAATAATTTTGGGGAAGGAAGCGGCGGTCGAGCCACTTCGGAAAAATCCGCTTTACCGTGCCTTGCGTCTTGACAAAATCAAGATAGGGCTCTTGGAGCGGGTGGTTGCGCTTTATCTGGATGGCAGGTTCGACGAATTTCCGATATTGAAGATGATAGGAGAGCCTGTTTCTGCGGCGAAGCGGCGTGCGAAAAGAGTTCTTCGTTATCTGCCTCCTGGGCTGCCTGCCGATTTTGAGATTGTTGAGAGTGATGCTGAGATTGGTGGTGGTTCTATGGCAGGTGTGAGGGTCCCGTCTTTTGCGCTTTCAGTGAGACCTCATTCTATCAGTGAGGATGATTTGTCCAGAAGATTGCGGATGTATGAGCCGCCTGTGTTCGTCAGAACGGTGAGGGGGTCTGTTCTTGTGGATACCAAAGCGGTGGCGAATAAAGAGGTGAAGACGGTTGCAAGCGCACTTACTGCGGCACTATCCGAGGAGCAATCGGATTAGGTGAAAACCTTCGGAGTTTATCCGCTATGCTCTGCCTGCTGCATTTTTGGCACAGAGTTATTTGACGATTTGTCAATTTTTCGAGTTGCCTGATTGGAGTTTCTCCGCGTATCTCCGCGCCGCAAGATTTACAATAGATTCGCTTCAGAGCAGTCAGAGGGAGAATCTCTCGGAAGCGCACTCCTTGAGGACAGTGTCTTTCGCAGGCGGAGCATTCAAGGCAGAAGGAGAATCCTTCAATCTTATCAAGGCTCTCTCCCAGTGCGATTCTGCGGATGATGGCACGCGGTGTGTGAGTGAAAGGAAAGTCAGGATAGAATACCCACATAGGACAGACCGCAGAGCAGGCACCGCAGGCGTTGCAGAGTTCTAACCCCCCTTCCATCTATTTTGCTTCCACTTCCTTCTCTTTAAGGATGCGATAGACTGTAATAGCCCAATCAGGACACATCAGGGCACAAAAAGCACAACCAGTGCAGTTTTGCGGGGAAATCACCTCTGGAGGACTTACTCCGCGGAGATTTAGTTGTTTTGAGAACGCCAAGCACTTGTTCGGACAGACATCTATGCAGAGACCGCATCCTTTAC
>JAOAAR010000220.1 GCA_026418755.1 Planctomycetota bacterium | reverse complement strand
GGTGGCATACAGGGACATTCGGGCAGTTCGAGGTAAGCAGAATAGGACCGCAGGATTCTCGTGGCGCCACACTGGGCGATTTTGATAACGACGGAGACAATGATGTGTTCGTCTGTAACTACGGACGCAATTATATCTGGCGCAATGATGGAAGCCGCAATTTCACTTCGGTTGTAGTACCGTTCGGTAGAAAGGATGATAGCCGAGGCGCTGCTGTTGCAGATTTCGACGGTGATGGCAATCTTGATATTTATGTGTGCAGTAAACACAGCGATACGCTTCTTCTCGGCAACGGAGACTGCACATTCGAAGACAAAACGAAAACGAATTTACCGCATGAAGATGTGACGAGTTGGCGTGCAGTTGCGTTTGACTATGACGGAGACGGCGACTTGGACATATTTGTCTCAAAATGGGGACAGAACAGACTTCTCAGAAATGATGGTAACGGGCGGTTTGATTATGAGAACAATATTCCGGTTGACAGGAGCAACAGTCGTGATGTAGCCCATTTCGTAAGAGGAGGAGTGCATTATCTTCTTGTTGGGAACCGCGGGTCGCTATGTCGTCTTTATCGGGTTTACGAGAAGAGGTTGTTTGATGTCACAGCAATAAATTTACCTATTCCGGCGGATTTCACATACGGAGTAGCAGTTGGTGATGTGAACGGAGACGGTATTCCTGATGCATATATTGCGAACGACGGTTACGATGTTCTCCTTTTCGGTCGTCCGTAGTCAACATTGTCAATTCTCTTAGTACAATAGCGAACAAAAAATTTCTACTCTAAGCGGACTACTATCTTTATAATGTTTCTGTTCTTGTAAAGTATTTCGCAGAGAGACGACTCAAAGAAACGAAGGAAGAAGTTTCAAATTCCAGGAAGAAACGAATAGAAGTTGAGAGAAGGTTCAAGGTGGTTTTGAGTCAGTTTGAAGGAGATAGGATGGCAGAGAAAGAGAGTTATATCCAGTCGTTGAGGGCGGCGGTTGTAGAGAACAACATCGAGGTTGCGCAGTTGAAGCGCTTGCAGGAGTTGGTTTATGAGCGGCGCAGACGGCTCGGGCTTCTGCGAGCGGACGACAATGAGAAGATGTCGGGTGGGAAAGGTTCTTTAAGGTGGCAGCATCGTGTAAGGTCTGCGCTTCTTGCGATGTGCAAGACAGGAGAGTGTGTTCTGATTGGCAGGGCGTTATATCGGTTTTTCATCTGATGAGCGGTCTTAAAGAGTTTAAACGGCGCGATGTTGTTGCGGTGAGGGTTTCTGAACTCGGTGTCCTCGCTTCCATTCGTTTGCCCCAAGTTCCTGAAAACGCTTACCTTCTTGTTGAAGAAGGCGGATGTTTTAAGAAGGTAGAGAAACGACGGCTTTCTGAAGGAGCAATTCTTGTCAAATCGGCTTCGCAGGATGTAGATGTTAGGGTAGAGAACCTATGCTCACTGGATGGAGTCTCTTTTGGGGTCGCTCTTCTTCTCTCCATAAAGATTGCCGCAGACGATATGGATGCCGATTCTTTTGGCACTTCTCTTGGCGGTCGCTCCTGCGTGTGTGTGGAGGATTTGGCAACTCTCATAGCAACTGTTCTGCGTAAATATTTTGAAGAAGAATCTAAGCGGATAGAACTCAAAAGCGGAGTCTCCCCAAAGGAGCAAGAGCAGGTCTTGAAAGAGGCTGTTTGCAGGGGTTTCAAGGAGGTGCGTTTTCGCTACGGAATCGCATTAGAAGAGGTGAAGAAATGTGAGATTGTGAGTGAGGGATATGAAAGGTTGCGTCCTGCGATACTGGCGGCGGAGGAGAAGGTATCTCAGATTGCCGTCCTCAAAAGATGCGGATTGGAAGAGAAAGAGGCAAAAGAGGTTGCTATAGAGTTGCGTTCAGGAAAAACGACACGGATGCGAAGACTTTTTCTCGCGTGTGAAAACAGTCTTCTTGTTTTCGACCCCGAGTCGCTTCTCTCCGGTTCTGGCAAACCGGTAAAAAGAATCAAAGAGACGCTACCTATTCGCTCTTTGAAGATAATAACAACTTCTGATGGAAATTTTCTCACTCTTGGGCTTCTGGATAGAGTCGTACTTTACGATTTGGAGACTTTGAGGAGGCAGCGCGAATATAGTCATGATGCGGATACAACTCACGGTTTCAACTCAGTCGCTGCTACGAATGAACACATCTATGGCTCACATAGTCAGTTTGGGTTACTCAGATGGAGTCTTGAAGAGGGCAAAGCGGAACATATTTCGAAGCGTGGCGCAAGAGGGGTCTGCATCTCCGGCGAAGGGAAGGTCTACTTTTCGAGCGGAGATTCTCTTTATATTGGCACACTGCCGCCGAAAGAGGTTTTTAGATGCGTTGATGAGATTCAGGCGATAGTACCTTACGATAGTTCTCTTGTTCTTGCTTGCAAAAACGGTGAGATTTTTCTTTTCAGACCACCCGATTCTCTTCTGACGAAGCATAACATCGGAGCAAAACTCTATTCTGCTGCGCTTGCGGAACTGCCTTCTGGCGACGCTGTTCTCGTTGGTGCAAAAACAAGCGGTCTTTATTCCATATCTCTTATTTCTGGAAAGATAACAGTCTTTGAATCTTCTGAATCTCTTCGTCTTGTCGCAGGAGCAACTGACATCGTTACGGGCGTTTCCTATTCGTTGCGTTCACTTCTATTGTGGGAAACTGGACTTCCCTCAAAACCTAAGAGAGTTCCGCTCTCTTCTGAGGCGGTTGCAATCGAGATGGAGAAAGAAAAGGGGTTGTGATGTTGAAGGCGTTACTGATAGGTCTTGGCGTCGGTGTCTCTATTCTTGTAGGCTACATTCTTTACAATTATTTTTCGCAGGATGTTCCGCAGCCGCTTCCACTTGAAAGAGAGGAGATGGTTAAGGAGGCGCTTTCTAAGGCGAGCGACGCAGTCGCCGCTTGCATCAAATCAGGTAGGCTTCTTCTTTTACCGATTCGTGGTGATGGCACTGGAAGAATCACCTATCTTTTAAGGGAACAGTTGATTCGAAGTGGGCGCTACAGCATCGTCGAGATGAAAGAGGACGAGGGAGAAGGGGTTGCGAAAGTGCTGAAGACTGCGGTCGAGAAACTGTTAGGTGCGGATGAAGTTAGCAGTCTGCGCAAGTCTCATAATGCGGATGTTGCTCTTCTTGCTGATATTGAGACATTTGATGAGACAGATGAGAAGATTGACTTTAAAATGAGCCTTTACATTGAGGACGAGAAAGGACGCAGTAAAGCAGGAGAGGTGCGAGACAGTTTGAGAAAGTCACTTCTGTCTGCGAGATATTTTTCGCTCTGGATGCGTTCAAGTTCCGCTCTTTTGCGGCTTCTTATCCATACCCTTTTTGTGGTTCTTCTGCCGCTTTCACTATGGAAGATTGCCCTCCGTGTGTTTGAGAGCGAAAGCAATCTGAACACTGCACTTTTTCTTATAGCACTGACTGTCGTTGATATTCTTGTCTGTTTCGTTATGTTGGGGCTTACGCTTGCCACAACGATTGTGACAATCCTTTTTATACTTAACATTCCGTTTTCTCTTTTTTACAATTTTGTAGCACTGAGTTGGATTGAGCATATGCGGAAGTGAGGCAAGAAAGGAGGAAGAGAGAGATGAGGACCCGGATGATTCTGTATGTTGTTCTGGTTGGGATACCGATTCTGGTTGGTGCACAGGAAGGGGAGAAGAAGGAGGTAGAAAGGAGATGGACTTCGGAGCAACCTGTGTTTGAGATAAGCAAAATCTATGAGGCTATAGT
>JAOAAR010000219.1 GCA_026418755.1 Planctomycetota bacterium | reverse complement strand
GCTTACTGGACCGAGGAGGAGAGGGAAAGATATGCATCCGAAGCGGAAGAGAGAGAGGAGAGAGAGGATAAGGAGACGGGTGAGAAAGAAGATTTTTGGAACGAAGGAGAGACCGAGACTCTCTGTGTTTCGAAGTAATCTCAACATATCTGCACAGGTTATAGACGATGAGAAAGGGCACACGATTGTTTCAGCCTCAACGCTTGAAAAGGAGGCGAAAAAGGTGCTTAAGAGAGGAAGCAATATAGAGGCAGCAAAATATATTGGAAAACTTATTGCAGAGCGCTCTCTTGCGGCTAATGTGAAAGCGGTGGTTCTGGACAGAGGGCCTTATCGGTATAATGGTCGGATAAAGGCGTTGGCAGAGGCAGCAAGAGAAGCAGGACTTCAATTTTGAGGAGATTAGGTTTGTCAGAGAAAGTGTCTCGATACGAGGTTGTTGAGAATCTTTCAGAGAGAGTGGTGAAGGTGAATCGGAATGCGAAGATGCTAAAGGGAGGGCGGCGTTTCTGCTTCACCGCTTATGTTGTGGTGGGGAATGGTAATGGCGTGGTTGGAATCGGACACGGGAAGGCGAGAGAAGTGCCGATGGCTGTGCAGAAGGCTGTGAATAGTGCGAAGAAGAGGTTATACAGGATTCCTATTGTGGGGAGTGCGACGATTCCGCATCCTGTACGGGCGAAATTTGAGTCATCGCAGGTCATACTTCTGCCAGCAGCATCCGGGACAGGAGTGATTGCTTGCGAGACCGTGCGAGCGTTAGCAGAAGCAGCGGGGATTAAGAATATTTTGACCAAATCCTATGGCTCGACCAATTCAATCAATCTTTTGAAAGCGACGATGAAGGCTCTTGTTTCGCTTCAGTCCAAAGAAGAAGTGGAGAAGAATAGGGGGGTGAAACTGTAATGAGAATAGTGGATGTGAACAGAAGAGTGCGAAAGCACAAGAGGCGGAAGAGACTCGGGATGGGAGATTCCTCAGGGCATGGGAAGACGGCAGGACGAGGGGACAAGGGGTTCCAGTCCCGTTCGGGCTCAGGAGGCTACAGTTCCTACGAAGGAGGGAAGACGCCGTACGCTCTTCACATCCCTAAGAGGGGTTTCAAGAATCCCTGTCGGAAAGAGTATGCGGTTGTGAATCTTGAGCATTTGAGCAGGTATTTTAGTCCCAATGAAGAGGTGACACCTGAGGTTCTTGCGAGTCGTGGGGTAATCAAGAAAAGCAAGGACGGAATTAAGGTTTTGGGTGATGGTGAATTAAACTTTCCTTTGGTGGTGAAAGCCCATAAGTTTTCGAAGAGTGCTCGTGAAGGCATAGAACGGGCAGGTGGTGTTGCAGTAGAGATTACAACAGAGAGTGTGAAGCGGAGCCAAGAGAGAGAATGATAAAGACCATTCGGAACATATTCAGCATACGGGACCTGAGGAGAAGAATTCTAATCACATTGGGGCTTCTCGTTGTTTCACGGATAGGCTATCACATATTGATTCCTGGGGTCAACGCTTCTCTGATACAGCAGATGGAAGTGGAAGGATGGATTCAGTTTTTAGGGATGATAACAGGAGGAGCGTTGGACGATTGTTCGATTATGGGGCTTGGCGTTATGCCTTACATTTCCGCCTCTATCATCTTCACAATGTTGGTGAAGATAGTGCCGTCTCTGGAGCAGTTGGCAAAGGAAGGCGCTTCAGGATATAGGAAGATTCAGCAGTATGAGCGGTATGCGACGGTTGGAATCTGCTTGATTCAAGCGTCGTTTGTGGCTGCGTGGCTTTGCTCCGTCAAGATAAAGAATCAGATGTTGGTGCCTGAGGGAGGATTTGGTTTCAGAGTGTTTGCGGTGGCGTCAATTACCGCGGGGACGATGTTTCTGGTCTGGCTTGGAGAGCAGATTACCGAGTTTGGAATTGGCAATGGAATCTCGCTTTTGATTATGAACGGTATTGTGGCGAGGATGCCTTATCAGTATGCGGAGTTTATAACGAATATCAAGACAGCGATAAAAGAGGGGCGCAATCCTGCATCCGAGATAACGCAGTTGGTCGTTTATATTCTCATATTTTTCGCGGTGGTCGCTTTTGTTGTTCTGATTACGCAGGGGCAGAGGCGTATCCCCGTTCAACAGCAGAAGCAGGCAAGAGGGAGACGGATTTACGGAGGAATGCGGTACTATCTTCCGTTAAGAGTGAATCAGGGCGGGGTTATGCCAATCATATTCGCTCAGGCGATTCTGATGATACCGACAGCGATGCTTGCTGCAATCCCAGGGCTCGGCTTCATCCGAGAGTATCTCCGTTTCGGAACTTTCTGGTATGTGTTTTTGTATGTTATTCTGATTGTTTTCTTCGAGTATTTCTGGACGGCTTTGACATTCAATCCAGCAGAAATGTCGAAGAATCTGCGGGAGCATGGGAATTTCATTCCGGGCATTCGCCCAGGCAGAAAGACCGCGGAGGTGCTTGAGTACATTCTGAACCGCATAGCGCTTGCTGGTGGAACTTTTATCGCCTTCATAGCGCTCTTTCCTGAGATGGTTTCCTCCTTGACAGGTGTTGAGTATGCTGTTGCAACATTTTTGGGTGGTACCGGCATCCTGATTGTTGTAGGCGTGACTCTCGAGTTTGTTCAGCGGGTCGAATCGCAGCTTCTCGCACGCGAATACGAAGGGTTTATGAAGAAGCCCATCCGCGGTAGGTAGGGAGTTCTATGCACCGTTTCATCTTTCTTGGACCGCCTGCTGCGGGTAAAGGTGCGCAGGCAGCGAAATTATCGGGCTATCTTTCCATACCTCATATCTCGACAGGAGAGATGCTCCGTGCAGTTGCGGAATCGGGCACAGAGAGAGGAAGAGTTGTGAAGAAATATCTTTCAAGCGGGATGCTAGTGCCCGATGAGTTGGTGACAGAACTTTTGATGAATCGTCTGAAAGAAGCGGATGCGAAGAGAGGGTTTATCCTGGATGGTTATCCGCGGACGATTGGTCAGGCAGAGGCGTTGGAGAAGGCAAGGGTTGAGATAGACAGGGTTTTTTATTTCACCGCTTCGGATGAGGTTCTCATCAAACGAATCGCAGGGCGGTTCTCCTGTCCTTCCTGTGGGGCTGTGTTCAACCGCTATTTCGACCCGCCTCCTGAAGAGGGGAAGTGCCGCTGTGGCTCCGAACTCATAAGAAGAAGCGACGATACGGTAGAGGTGGTTGGCGAAAGGCTCCGTCAATATAGAGAGAAAACAGAATCGCTCATAGAGTACTACCGTTTGAAAGGGGTACTGGTTGAAATAGACTCTTCTCTCTCAATTGAGAGAGTATTCGAGGCGGTTTTATCGGCGCTGTCTTCGGAGGGGATGCAGAAAAGGCAAAGTAGGACAAGAGGGGAGCGGAATGTCGATTTTACGCAGAATAAGAGTGAAGACCCCCGAAGAGATTGAGAGGATGAGGGAAGCAGGGAGCGTTGTTGCTCTCATCTTGAGCGAGTTGGAGCGAGTGGTGAAACCCGGGGTAACTACTAAATTTCTGGAAAAGTGCGCGGTCGATATAGCCACATCCTTTGGCGTCAGATTAGCGTTTATGGGGTATCGAGGGTTTCCAGCGCACATCTGTGTCTCTGTGAACGAAGAGGTAGTTCACGGGATTCCTTCAGAAAAGAGGGTACTTAGAGAAGGTGACATTGTCTCGGTGGATGTAGGGGTTGAGGCAAGAGGTTACTTTGCTGACGGGGCGGTTACATATCCAGTTGGAAGAGTGGCGGAAAATGCGGAGCGTCTGATAAGAG
>JAOAAR010000218.1 GCA_026418755.1 Planctomycetota bacterium | reverse complement strand
TGTCTTAGGTTTGTTCACATCAAAGCTTCTCGCTATCTGCATCAAAGGCGGAGATTTCAGATCTCTTTTTGGCGTTGGGATTGTTTCTTCGATTTTCTTGATCAAAGCATCGATGTTAACTTTCTGCTGTGCTGAAAGAGGTGAGGGCAAATCTGCTTCAAAAAGAAGAACAGGTATTTTCAGCCCTGCCTTTTTCAGTTTTTCCTTCAAAAGAATCGCATACGCCTGACGGAAGCAGAAACTTTGTGTGTAGTAGATTATGCCGTCCACTTTGCGGGTTCTGCATTCCGTTTCCACATCTTTAAAAGAGAGCCCGAACTCGTAAGGGTAAGTGAAACGGAAATACTGCTCTATGAGGTCGTCGCAGGGGGGGATGAACGCAAACTGGCGTGCAGTCTCGTTGAAGACGACATCGGCACCAAGGGCTCGAAGAAACTGATAAAAATCACTTATTAGGGAAGGCACACCCAGATAAGCGATTCTTATTTCAGGTTTTTTGGGAGTGCGCTGTTCCGCTTCTGACAAGAACTTTTCGACATCTTTATGATAGTTGGACGGGTTGCCACAGAAATCAGAAGCACTTACCAAGAATCTGTGGTTCTCTTCACCGCTCACCTTGTGGGTCTTGAAAGTGAGTTCGTCAAGATGTTGAAGCAGTCTTCTTGTCTTATCAAGAACCTTCTTCATTCTTTGCGCTGCTTCAAGGTTCGTACCGAAGAGAGAGCAAAAACGGTTTATCTCATCTGACAACGCTTCTCTATCCGCCGGATATGGGTAGTTGAAATGGTGAACCTCGATTCCACGGTGCTTCAGAATCTCTCCCAACACTCTACTGTGGGCACAGTCGCCTCCCGCCACCACAACTCTCTTTATATTATTCTCCAGAGTTGCCCAGTAGATTCCTTTTATCCAAGGGCAGTAAGTTTTGGGGAAGCCGTCCCGTTCAGCAAATTCGATTCCTCGCTGCGGTTGCGGGGACGATATAAACAGGTTGTTCAAGTCAACAACAGAGAAGCCTGCTGCATAGAGAACTTCAAGTGGTAATGTTCCTGTTATTCCAACCGTCTCCATTGAAGCGACTCAAAACAAATCAAACTGAAAAGTGATTTTCAGCGAAAATAGAGAATACACTGAAACGAGTGGGATAGAAACAAAATCTCTTTTTTGCTCTAATCGGGTTTTAAGGGCAGAGGTTTTCTCTGTCTCTCTCTTGCAGTCACGAACGCCAGAAGCATCAGCACCAGCCCTGCGAGAAGAAAAGAGTGCCACAGAGGGATGTTCGTTTCTACTTTCTTTTCCGGAATCGGAGGAATAAAGTCATCCCCGTCAGATTCGAGAAGAGATTCCCTGTAACAGAGAAGTCCGACGCCCAGAGAAAACTCTCGTCGCCCGTCTTTTAGGCGCCAAACTCCCACCGTATCAGGGACAAAACTGACGGCTCCTCCGTAAGACTTCAGAGTGAAAGTTTTCCCTAAGGGGGAATGCATTTCCACCTCCTTTTCCTGACAAGGAATGGTGATGGTTTCGCCGATGCGAGGAGCGATGAGAGTCTCTTCTCCAAAGGCGGAGCGCAGAAGGAGTGCAACAGCGACAGGAAACGAGGCGCGTTCCGACCAGAGCGATTTGGAGACATCGAAGCCAACAACAACCATCCTGATTGAGTCTTTGCGCAACTCGCAAAGCACAGGGGCACCGGTCTCATCAGTTGAATGGACAACCTGTTCGACTCCGTTGTCAGCAACTATCTGGTAAGTCTCTTCGCTTATGATTCCTTTAAGGGAATCACCGTCAATAAAGAGACATCCTGTCAGTGACTGGAGTTTTTTACGCCCAAGAGGGCGCAAGGAGAACCAGTTCTCCAAGTCCCCATTAGGAAAAAAAAGAAGGAGCGTGTTGTTGCCGCTTAAGTTTTTCAGGTCAGGTAGAGTTCTGTTGTAGACTCGAAATTTGAAATTTTCGCGAGACTCTTGTTCGAACCTGAACACTTCTGCGCCGGCTGCGCTGAGGGCACGCAGAACCGCTTCCTCTGGTTCTCCAAAGTACGCCACCCTTCTCTCCGCCTTCGGGAGACTGCTGATGTATGCGACATCGTCCAGCGGTAGCGCATCGTTGTTACAGGTTACACTCACTTTATAAAGAGGAGAGAAATGGTTCACCTTAAAACGGTAGACATTCTCCCCTTTTTGTAGAATCTTTCTCTCAACGAGGAGAGTTTTGCCTTCGCATTCGACGGAGAGTTCTGTCTCCGTCTCTTTCTCACCTGTCCAGAGGATTCTCGCCACTGCTTCAAGCGAACCGTTACGCTCTTCGGCGCCGAGTGAGGTGAGCGCACAGTTCGGGTAGCCGGGAGGAAAGACCGCACAAAGGGGTTCCACCTTCTCCTTCCTGTCCGATAGGATAATGTCATAACCCGCCTGGGGAATAGAGAGCGGACGAGGAAGATGGGATGAAGAAAAGTTTTTAAGGAGAAGTTTTGCCTCCGCTGCCGAAAGGTTACCTTCCCCTTCAAGTGGAGGAAGTGCAAAAATGGAGACATCAGAATCGCCAAGAAGTTTTTCCGCTTGGCGGACGATTTTCTGGATGACAGTTGAGTTGTCACGCGTACGCGCCTGCGTCGCCGCACTGCGCACCAGAAGCAATCGGAGTTTACCGATTTTCGTCTGGCGGAGAGTAGGTCCACTTAACGAAAAGACGGACAGGAGGCAAGAAAGAAGAAGCAGGAGGAGAGAGAGTGAGAAGAAGCGGCGGCTGCTCGTACGGCGCGTTTCAATTCTCTGAAGAAGCCGTTTCCACAGAATCAGACTGCCGAGGACAAGCCTCTTTCTGCGATACGAAAAATAATTGAGAATGAAAACAAGGGGCAAAATGAGCATTAGAAGCCAGAGGAAGACAGGGCTTTCAAAATAGAAAAAATTGTTCATTTTCTACACTCCGATACCCCCGGTTTTGTCTTCTGAGGAAGAAGAGAAAAGAGAGTATCACACTTGAAAAGTTGAGCAACGGAGATGATATCATCCCGTTTCAGTCGTCTGATACTTGCAATCCGCCTTTCTGGAGATTCTTTCATTCCCAATAAAAGCCCATATGCATAGAAATCCGCCAGAGCGAGGGGAGAATCAGAAAGAGATTCTAAGTCCTGAATAATGTGTTTCTTTGCAACAGAAATTTCTTCATCGTTTATATCACCTTTAAGGATTTTGTTCCACTCGCTCATTATGAGCCGCTCTGTTGCTGTAACATTTTCCACCGCGACACAAGAGAAAGTAGAAAGGATTCCCTTAGAGCGCACATAACTTGAATAGATGTCATAGGCGAGAGAATTTTTGAGACGGACTGTCTTGAAAAGGCGAGAGGTTGGCATCCCACCGAAGATGGCAGAGAGAAGTTGTGCAGCAGTGGCGCGCTCATCGGTCGGTGGAAGGTCTGCCCGGAAGCCAAGCCATAAAAACGCCTGCTTCACATCCATCTTTTCACTTACCTTCTTTATCCTCTTTCTTGCAACTCGACACTTCTGCTCGAAAGGAGTAATTGCAGGTGCGTTCCTGCCAAGTCCATCAAGAACGGTAAGGACATCATCGTGGTCGAGCCCATCAGTGTAGATGATGAAAGGTGTCTCTTGTAGAAGTCTTTGATAAAAGTTGAAGAGGCTTTTGTTGTCGAGTTTTTCCACTTCTTTTTCGTCGCCATATTCGTAGAGTCTATACGGCTCCTCAGGGCACAGATGGCTCAAGAAGCGCATCCGAGAGTAGAGTTCTCTGTTGTTGATAAGGCAAGAGAGTTGCGCCTGTCTCTTAT
>JAOAAR010000217.1 GCA_026418755.1 Planctomycetota bacterium | reverse complement strand
GGGACAACACGGAGATAGAAGCAAAACTCATTTATCCTATTGCGATGGCAGAGACATTGCGGTTTGCTGTTAGAGAAGGAGGAAAGACGGTCGGTGCGGGTGTGATTACGAAAATAATTGAGTAGGATGGTAGAATATGCCGAGGACGCCTGTATGGCTCGTTTGTGAGCAATGCGAAGGTCGTAACTATCGTACTACGAAAAAAGGTGGTGAAGGGGTCGGTAAGATAGAGGTCCGTAAGTTTTGCCCTAAGTGTCGTAAGCATACTCTTCATAAGGAACGCAAGGGCAAGTAGCATACTCTCTTTTCATACACTTTAAGAATCCCCCATAAAGAGGGTAATATTTTTCTTGACAGAGAAGTTAGGAATACCTAATATAATGTTGTATTCCTTATTTTGGAGAGAGAGGAGATGAGGATTACGCGTTCACAGCAAGATTATTTGGAGTCGCTTTACATATTGAGTGGAAGGGAGCCCGTTGTGCGTGTAAGAGACATTGCAAGTTTCTTGCGTGTTAAGATGGCGTCAGTGACTGGGATGCTCCGCAGTTTGGCGGATAAGGAACTAGTTACTTACAAGCGGTATGGCTATGCGATTTTGACGAAAGAGGGGGAGAAGATTGCCAAGAAGATTGTCAAGAAGCATAACGAGTCTAAGGAATTTTTGACTTATATACTGGGGGTTTCGGAGGATGAAGCGCAAAAGGTGGCTTGTCAGATGGAGCATTCTTTGAGCGAAGAGATTTCAAGGAGGCTGGCGATGTTTGTGAGATTCATACGGCAGTGTCCACTTTGCGGAGACAATTTGCTTCTTCATTTCAGCCGTTTTGTAAGGAGCGGCAGGATACATCGGAGCGAGTGCAAGAAGTGTGTTCAATCCCATTTATCCTCGTTGGTAGGAGAGAAGAGATGACAGAGGTGATAAAACCTCTTCACAGGATGAAAGAGGAGGAGAGAGGGGTTGTTTTTTCAATAGAGGGAGGTCATATGCTGATAACCCGTTTGGGAGCGATGGGGCTTCGTCCCGGGGTTCCTGTGCGGCTTGTTTGTGCGCAGCCTGCTCGTGGTCCTGTTGTGGTTGAGGTGTTGGGGAGGATGAGGATTGCATTGGGTCGGGGAGTGGCGCGCAAGGTGTTGGTGAAAATGGAGAAGGGGATTTGATGAAGAAGGTTCTTCTTTTCGGGAATCCAAATGTTGGTAAGAGTGCGCTTTTCAGCCGTCTTACGGGTGCTAGTGTGACGGTGAGTAATTATCCTGGGACGACGGTTGAGTACACGAAGGGGACTATCCGATTGGGAGAGGCTTTAGTGAGTGTTGAAGATGTTCCTGGGACTTATTCGCTTGAGCCGGCAAGCGGTGCGGAAAAAGTTGCAGTGGAGATGTTGAACAATATAGGAGCGGATGGGGTTATTCTTTTAGTACTGGATTCGACTACTCTTGAGAGGGGGCTTTTCCTCGCATTACAGGTTTTGAAGCGGCGGGTTCCGACGGTGATAGCGCTCAACATGTCTGATGAAGCGCGTCATATTGGGGTCTCTCTTGATGTGGAGAAACTTCAGCGGATTTTGGGGGTACCTTGTGTAAGGACGGTGGCAATAACGGGGGTTGGGGTAAGGGATTTGGTAAATGCTCTTTCGAGAGCATCCGTTTCGCAGATTGAGTTTGAGGAGTCTGATATTTGGCGCAGAGTTGGTGAGATAATCGCGGAAGTACAAGTTATCAGTCACAGACATCATACATTGCTTGAACGGTTAGGCGATGCGACTGTCAAACCTCTAACAGGTATACCATTTGCTATCCTTATGATTGCTGTATCTTTTCTCTCAATTCGTTATGCAGGTGAGGTGCTGGTGATGCTTGTTGAACCTGTTTTTGAGAGACACTGGGCCTCTCTTATGCTTAAAGTTTCCGCATTTATCGGAGATGGAAAGTTTGTTCACGATATACTCATCGGAAGACTTAGGAAGGAAGAGATTGGGTTGGTTGAGGGGGAAGGAATGGTTCTTGTGAAGGGGAAGAAAAAGGGGATTGAGGAGGCGAGCGAGGAGGCAAGGCAAGGGCGTGCGGCCATGATTCTTATTGAGGACGGGAGATTGATTGCAAAGCGGATAGACTACAAGGAATCTTTTGGGCTGCTGACGACAGGGCTTTATGTCGAATTTTGTGCCATTTTGCCTTATGTGTTAATTTTTTTTCTTGTTCTTTCTCTGTTAGAAGATACGGGTTATCTGCCGCGGTTGGCGGTGTTGATTGACAGTTTGATGCACAGGGTAGGGCTTCACGGGATGGCGGTTGTTCCTATGGTTTTGGGGCTGGGGTGTAATGTGCCGGGGCTTCTTTCTATCAGAGTTCTTGAGAGTGAGAGGGAGCGCTTTATTGCGGCGACTCTTATGGTGATTGCGGTTCCTTGTATGGCGCAGTTGGCGATGCTCTTCGGTCTGGCGGGAGAGTTCGGTTTGAGTGCATTGGTTCCTATTTTTGTTACTCTTTTCATAGTCTGGACCATTTTGGGGGTTTTTATGAAGAGGGTGGTGCGTGGCGAAAGTCCGGAGATACTTCTTGATGTTCCTCCGTACAGAGTTCCATACTGGAAGGCGCTTTTGAAGAAAAACGGGATGCGCATTTTCTGGTTTCTCCGCAGCGGGGTTCCTTGGGTGTTGGCAGGGATTTTGATTGCGAATATCTCTTATACAATAGGAATCATCGAGTTTCTAGGGAACATAACTGCACCTTTGATAACAGGCGCTTTAGGGTTACCAAAAGACGCTGTTGTTGCAATCCTGATGGGGTTTTTGAGGAAGGATGTTGCGGTTGGGATGCTTGTCCCTTTTGGATTGACTTTAAGACAGACCATTGTTGCGTCTGTTGTTCTGACAATGTTTTTCCCCTGTGTTGCTTCGTTTGCAATGCTTATCAGAGAACTGGGGTTGAAAGACACTCTCAAAGCGGTTTTGATAATGGTTGTGTCTGCTTTGATTGTAGGTGCGTTGCTCAATCAAATCTTGAGTTTTTTATACTGATATTCGCAAGAATGGGGAATAGAGTTTCAGTTCGGGTGTATTAGTAGGAAGTGTCTGATTTGAGGGGACGAGGATGGTTAGGGTGGGAATCATAGGGGCGGGCGAGTTAGGCTCGACGATGGCGAGGACATTAGCGGAGAAATACTCTGTGACAGTATCGAGAAGAGAGATAGAGAAGGTGAGGGATTTGAAGGAGCGTGGGGTTATCCTTACGACGGACAACAGAGAGGTTGCGCAACGGTCTGATGTTGTGTTTGTTGCGGTCAAGCCTTCAAAAGTGATAGAGGTCTTGAGAAAGGTAGGGGATGTGTTGCGTGGTAAACTGTTAATCTCTGTTGCTGCTGCGATTCCTTTGAGGAGGCTTAAGGAGGCGATTGGTGGTGAGAGGGTGGTGCGGGCGATGCCGAACATAGCGGTGATGGTGCGCGCAGGATTTACCGCCTATACCGCTTCTGATAACTTAGCGGAAGAGGACATCAAATTGACCGAGCAACTTCTCTCGGAGTTTGGAATCTGTATGAGGGTGGAGGAAGAATTGATGGATGCGGTGACGGCGTTGAGCGGGAGTGGTCCTGCTTATGTGGCGACGCTGATTGAGGCGATGGCGTATGCAGGGCTTAAAGTTGGGTTGCCAAGAGAGTTTGCTTACAAATCTTCCGCCTATACTGTGTTTGGCTCGGCGAAACTGTATCTGGAAACAGGGCTGCATCCGGCGGTGATTAAGGAGATGGTTTTGACTCCGGCAGGGACGACGATAGAGGGGATTTTTCATTTGGAGGAGAGTGGGATTAGAACGGCGG
>JAOAAR010000216.1 GCA_026418755.1 Planctomycetota bacterium | reverse complement strand
CCGCCTCTCCTAACACGATTGCGACATCTTCGACCAGATGGTGCGCATCCACTTCTACATCTCCTTTTGCCGTTACTTTCAGGTTGAACCTTCCGAACCGTGCAAATGCGCTCAAGATGTGGTCGAAGAAGGGCAGTGGGGTTTTTATTTCGAACTGTCCTTTTCCTTTCGGCTCAAACGAGAGTGTTATTTCGGTCTCTGCCGTTTTGCGCTCGATTCTCACCTCACTCATATAAAAGCCTCCTCAAATCTTCAATCCTGTCGAGGACGAAATCGGCGCCGGCATCCGACAGCGCCTTGCAATAAGTTTTGCGGTTCCTCATAGGGGGAATCACACCGACTGCGGTGAACCCTGCCTTTTTCGCGCACCTCACATCATCGGGGATGTCCCCGATGTAACAGCCTCTTTCACAACCGGTCCGTTTCAGAAGTTGAAGCAGTCCAAACGGGTGAGGTTTGCGCTTATTTCTTGGAGTCTCGTCGAGGGTGAAGACATCGCCAAAGTAGCAGGCGATTTCAAATCTCTTGAAGAGAAGTTCCAGATGGTGCCTTGTTCTGCCTGTAAATATAGCGAGTTTGAATCGTTGTGAGAGGGACTCGAGAGAAGAAGGTGAGAGAAGCAGTTTTTCATTCTCTATAGCGCCGTTTCCTTTTGTCTCCCCTTCGTAGAGTTTGTTAAAAAGTGGTTCTACTTCGCTGTAAGTATAAGTTTTTCCGTGTTGTCTCAGGAGTTCACAAACTATGTCAACATCATCGTTGAAGCCGGTTCCACTCTTCAAACTGTAAATCTCTTTGTTCGATACGGTTACTTCCCCCAACTTCAGAACAGACTCTCGAATCACTCTGTGGTATGAACCAGAGACATCCACGAGAGTTCCGTCAACATCCAGCACCAGTAGGCTTTGGGGGATTGAGCTGAGTAGCGCATTCAGAAAACTGCGGTTATCACTTTCTGTCCCGACTGTGATTCTCAAGACTCCATCCATAAGAGGATGTGTCCCTGAAAGGTTTTTGACAAGAACTCCTTTTGATTCAAGTGATTCAGTAAGAGACTCTGCTTTTGTTCCTGTATATAAAAGCAGGAAGTTGGCATCGCTTTCTACACATTTGAATCCGAGGAGGTTCAAGGCTCCCTTCAACCTGTGTCTCTCTGTAAGGATGTTTCGGACGGTTCGGGAGAGCCAGCGAGAGTCGGATAGGGCGGCGGTTGCGGCGGTTAATGCGGCGGCATTCACCGAATATGGTGCGCAGACGCGCTTCAAGATGGCGATGGTCTGGGGTAAGGAGACGGCGTATCCGCATCTTAAGCCGGCAAGTCCATACGCCTTGGAGAATGTCCGTGTGACAATGATATTTTTGCTTTTCGTTGCATCGCTAATCAGGCTCTTTCCTTTGCTGAACTCTGCATATGCTTCATCGACGAGGAAGAGGGTGCGGGGGAATTCAGAAGATGTGTGAAGGATGAATTGGGGGTCGACGGAGGAGCCAGTTGGATTGTTTGGAGAAACGATGACAGCGATTTTGGGGTTCTGTTTCAGAGTATGCAAAAATTTCTCTTTTGGAAAAGAGAGGTCGTCGTTGTAATGCACCTTGATGATTCTCGCTCCGCATTTGCGGGCGGCACTGAGTATGATTGGAAATGTCGGCACAGGAATCAAGACTCGCTCTCCTTCATCGCAGAAGGCGTCGAATACGGACTGAATCAACTCGTCGGAGCCGTTCCCAAGCACGAGGCATTCTTCAGGTACGCCGAGATGGGCTGATAGGGTTTTCGTCTCGTATTCAGGATATGCAGAGAGGGTTTCTCTGTTGATGGTGCGGAGAGATTTAAGAGCAGATGGAGCAGGTCCGTAAGGATTCTCCATCATATCTAGGCGAATCTTACCTATCCTGCCTGTCTTCTTTACATAAGGAATGCTGCGCTGCGCTCGCCTCGAAACCTTTCTCACACCACAATCCTTTCAAGTCTGTACTGGAGAATATCGGTTGCCCCCCATTCCTTCAGGCGAGGAATCAGTTTTGCCGCTTCCTCCTCGTCAATGGCGATTTTGACGGCATATCCTGCACCTCCGTAAAGGAGCGCAACAGTAGGAGATTTCATACAGGGCAGTTTTGGCAGAATCTCTTCCATTTTCTCAGACGGGACATTCATTTCCAAGAGCACCTTCTGGCGGGCAAGAAGTACGGAGCGCAGAAGAAGAGACAATTCGTTGATTCTTTTCGACAGTTCCGGGTCTCTTAGCGCATCACGGCTTGCCACCAGCACGGTTTCAGATGAGAGTATGGTTGAGAGGACGGAGAGGTTGTGAAGGGCGAGGGTTCTTCCGCTTGCGGTGTTGTCTATGATTATGTCAGCATCTTCGGGAGGGAAAACCTCTGTTGCTCCGTATGTGCGCAGAAGCAGAGATTTGATTTTCTTCTCTCGTAGCCATTTTTTTGCAAGATTTGGATACTCTGTTGCTACTATTACTCGCTTCTTTCTCTTCAAAACGCTCAGGTTCGTTCCGTCAGGAGCGGCGACTACTACATTCACCCTGTCAAAGCCTGTTCGAAGGAGAATCTCCGCTTTTGAATTCTCTTCAAGAAGCCAGTCTTCTCCTGTGAATCCGCAGTCGAAGCGGCCGAGAGAGACCAACTGGGCTATGTTGCGGGGTTTCAAAATTTTTGCCTCTATCTCTTGTAAAGAGAGATTTGGGCGATATTCCCTCTCTGTCCTTTTGATTCGAATGCCGGAGTCTTCCAGTAGTCTCTTCACTTCGGTGTATAACCTGCCTTTTGGCAGTGCAAGCCTCATCTTTTTCATCTTTGTTCCTCCATAGGAGAGGCAGAGTGAAAAAAAACCGTCGGACAAGGCGCCGACGGGTTTTTCTCTCTCTTTGTTTCCGTTTTTATTTCTATTCTTCTTCTACTGTTATTAGCGAAGTAACCCTTTGGGGCGCACCGTCCCTCCCAAGCCGCTACCCGAGCGGCTCATTTCTCTTCCAGTGGTGCAAACCCCGCTTACTCATTCAATTACTCCTTTTGACCATTTAATTTAATAGAATATCCTGTTAGGGATACAAAAAGCAAGCATTTTCACAAAAAATTTTAATGCGTTGTGCAGTCTCTTTGTAACATTGGCGAAGCCGAGCAATTTCCCATGTTTCGCAGGAGTTACGAAGTTTCGCTTTTTTTCAATAGATGTTTTTGGTCTCGATGGTGAACTGGCACAATGCAGATCCTATGGCAAGAGGTAGCTACATCTAAGCCTTCGCTTTTGCTTTCTCAAAAAGTAGGACAGGTGTCAGGCGGCGACTCAATCTGACTCTGTTATTCATTTGACTTTTCGGTCTGCCTGTCGAGGAAGCCGGCTTAAAAACTCATACAACGCATTACATTATCGAAATAAAATAACACAGCACCTTGTTGGTATTCGCAGCCTTCGTCATAGTAATCGCTATTGCTCAATCTTGGTTATGAAGATATCATAACCACCTGCCGATGTCTTACTATCCATCTTCCCAAAAATCATCTCGGAGATCTACTGTTTCAGAAAGCAACCCTGTCACATAAAAATTCCAAGAATGTCAGTCGCTATACTGTGGTCGTAGGATAAAGGCTGCCGCAGGATGTGAGAGTAGTCAGAATTTTAGATACCAAATTGGATACCAAACATCCCGCTCGAGAAGGATTTTAGACGCATTATCCTGCACAAATGAGAAGAGAAAATCCGACACTGTGCTTGTCCGCAAGACAAGAAGAGTAAGGAACTTGAATGCAGGTAAATGCGAGAGGATGAGTGTAAGCGAAGCGGGATTAGAAGTCGGGGCGGGGCGAATCTTGGCGG
>JAOAAR010000215.1 GCA_026418755.1 Planctomycetota bacterium | reverse complement strand
CTTTTTTAGATTGTCAGAAGTGGCGTATTCCTTTTTCTCCATAAGAGAGAAGCCCTTTAGTCTCGGGAGATTTTTCCGTCTTTCAGTTTTGCAGCGTATGTACGGGTGCGCTCTTGCAAAGAGACCGGATCAACCGCCTTCTCCATCATATCCTGATACCGAATCTTTCCTTGGACGAAGAGTTCAAAAAGGAAATCGTCCAGAAGGATCATCCCCTCTTTTTTGCTCGTGGTGATAGCGTTGGGAAGTTGATATGTTTTGTTCTCGCGAATAAGGTTAGCGATTGCAGGAGTAGATATCATAATCTCAAAAGCAGCAATCCGACCTTCTCCGTCTGCCCGTGGGAGAAGTTGTTGAGTAATGACCGCAAGAAGAGCGGTTGAAAGTTGCGAGCGGATTTGTGCCTGTTGGTTGACAGGGAAAGCGTCAATAATACGGTCAACTGTCTGGGCAGCACCAATGGTGTGTAGTGTGGCGAAAACAAGATGGCCTGTTTCTGCAGCGGTGATGGCTGCTTGCATCGTTTCAAGGTCACGCATCTCACCAATAAGTATAACATTCGGGTCCATGCGGAGAACCCTGCGTAATGCCTCAGAGAAACTCTCAACATCCACATAGACTTCGCGCTGGGTTACAAGCGACTTTTTGTGTGTATGGTAGTATTCTATCGGGTCTTCAATGGTCACTATGTGTCTGTCCATTTCGGTGTTTATGAAATCCAACATTGTGGCAAGAGTTGTCGTCTTGCCCGAACCTGTTGGACCTGTGACGAGAAAAAGTCCACGGGGTTTTAGAAGGAGATTTTTCACCTGTTGTGGAAGTCCGATTTCTTCAAAAGAAAGAAATCGGGTAGGCAAAACTCGGAGTGCGATGCCAACAAAGCCTCGCTCTTTGAAGACAGAGACTCTGAAGCGGGCTTTATCGCCATAAGCAAAGGCGAAATCCGTTGTGCCGCGTTCAGCAAGTTCTTGCTGGCAGCGGTCAGATGTGATAGCCTTCATAAAGTTAACAGTCTCTTCAGGAGTAAGAGAAGCGGTCTTCAACGGCCGGAGTCTGCCGTGAATCCGCAATACAGGCGGTGACTGAACATTCAAATGAATGTCGGAAGCATTCTTCTCGACTGCAAGGTCGAGGAGTTTTTCTATGTGCATCAGTTCTCTCCTTTCGAGGAAGTTAGAGTGTAATGGTCTCCTGTGCTGCAGCGACTCTCAATATCTCCTGAATGGATGTTATACCACGCCCTGCCTTGTTGACGGCATCCTGTTGAAGAGTACGCATTCCCAGTCGAATTGCGGCTTCTCGAATCTGGTGAACAGGTGCTTTCCGAAATGTCATTTCGCGTAGAGTCGAATCCATCGTCAGAAGTTCGAAGATGCCGAGCCGTCCGTGATAGCCGCGATAACCGCACTCAGGACACCCAACAGGGCGGAAAAATGTCATCTCTTCTGCTTGGTTTCTTGAGATGCCTATGGCTCTGAGTTCAGAATCCGTAGGAGTATATGGCTCCTTGCAATGGGAACAGAGGACACGGATGAGCCTCTGGGCCATTATGCCGATTACAGCGGATGCGACAAGGAAAGGTCTTACACCAAGGTCGATGAGACGGGGCAGAGCGGATGGTGCGTCATTTGTGTGAAGAGTACTGAAAACAAGGTGCCCTGTGAGAGCAGCCTGAATGGCGGTGTCTGCGGTCTCTTTATCACGAATCTCTCCCACAAGAATTATGTTGGGTGCTTGGCGGAGCATGGCTCTGATTATCCGAGCAAATGTGAGGTTAACCTTGCGGTTCACCTGACATTGATTTATACCAGGGATGTGATACTCTATGGGGTCTTCGGCAGTGATTATCTTCACATCAGGGCGATTTAAGTCTTGAAGGGCGGCATATAGCGTGGTCGTTTTGCCTGAACCTGTTGGACCTGTGACAAGAAAGATGCCATTCGGGCGTTTGATGATGCGCTTAAACTTCAAAAAGTCCTGCTCATCGAACCCCAACTTGTCGAGAGAAACGAGCCCCTTTTCGCGGTCAAGGATACGAATGACGACACTTTCGCCCCAGGTTGCCGGGACAACTGATACACGCAAGTCAAGTTCTCGCCCGAACATCCTGAGTTTGATTGAGCCATCCTGTGGTCTCCGTTTCTCTGCCACATCCATTTTGGACATAATTTTGATGCGCGAGACGATAGCACCCTGAAGCCTCTTCGGGGGAGACTCCTGCTCGACGCAGATTCCATCAATTCTGTATCTGATGCGCAGTTTCTTCTCAAACGGCTCGATATGAATGTCGCTCGCCCTTCCTTTAACCGCCTCAGCGATTATGGTGTTGACGAGTTTGATTACGGGAGCGTCCTCCACTTTCGCTTCCTCTCCTTCACCGAGAGATGCTTCCGCCGCATCCTCCATACCACGCAATGAAACCTCGTCCAGTTCCTCTCCTGCACTCTCAGCCATCTTCTCCAATTCAGTCGGTCCAGCAGCAAGACCATAGTATGTTCGCAATGCGTCTTCTATTGAATCAGGAGACGCCAAGACACAATCTATCTCTTTGTTCAGAATGAACCTTATGTTGTCAACGCTTTCAAAATCCAACGGGTCACTGATGGCTAATGTCACTGCACGAGGCTTGTCCTGAATCGGAATCGCCCTGTGTTCAATCGCCACCTCCTTTGGAAGAATTGCAATCACATTTTCCGGAATGCTGATAGAAGAAAGGTCAATATAAGGCATACCAAACTGTTTTGCAAGCGCCTGGGTAACCTGTGCAGGAGTGGCGTATCCAAGTTTGATAAGCGCTTCGCCTATACGACAGCCCTCCTTCTTCTGAAATTCCAATGCTTCCTCTACTTGCTCAAAAGTAACCACTCCCATCTGTTGCAGAATCGCACCCAAAAGTGCTCGCTTCATACTAACCTCCTCCAAGTGCATTAAAGTTTAACCCAGAAGAAAGAGAAAATCAAGATTTTGGTCTCCTGACTTGAAAAGAGAAAGGGTTTTGGAGAGAATAATGGCAAGTTTTGCGGAGTAGGTTATGAGAACTGTGCTCGTGCCGCTTCTTGTCGCATTAGTTGTGAACACAGGCGTTCTTTTTCTACTACCCTTGATAGGGGAAACAGTTAGTCGCTTTGTCAGGAGTGGAACGCCTCCTTCACTGGTCGTCGAGCCATATGAGCGCCGCACTGTTGAAGCACCTGAAGAGGTTTCCAAGGAAGAGGTGGCTCAACAGATGAAAAGAGAAGACAAATCAGAAGAAGACAAATCAGAAGAAGAAGTAGTAGAAAAAGAGACTGTTCTCCTGGAGAAGGTAGTTCAGGTAGACACAGAAGCGGAACAGAGTGCAACGGAGTTGAGACTGGGCGCTGCTATAGAGCCTCATTTGCGAGGGTTAGAAGGAACTCCTGTCGCTGAAGGCTCACCGAAAGGAGTACCAGAAGGTAGTGCTCCGTCGGAGAAAAAGGGAAAAAGAGGCATATTTGAACCTCCTGTGCTTATAGAGTCTGTGCGCCCTGATTACCCGCAGTGGGCTTGCGAACAAGGGATTGAGGGAATAGTCACAGTAAGAATGCTGGTAAACGAAGAAGGAAGAGTAGAGAAAGTGGAAACAGTTCGCACAAGTGGCTATAAAGTCCTGGATGAGGCTGCTATTGCTGCAGTCAGGTTGTATAAATTCATCCCATCTAAGAAGGATGGAATTCCTCTGAAAGTATGGGTTGGACAAGAGATAATCTTTAAAATTGAACGATGAGAAAAGGAGAGAATTTTTAAGTATTATTAGGAGAGGGTAGATGAGTTATCAGAACATAGTCTATGAGGTGAAAGATGGGATA
>JAOAAR010000214.1 GCA_026418755.1 Planctomycetota bacterium | reverse complement strand
TCTCGTGGGCTCGGAGATGTGTATAAGAGACAGATTATAGAGTATGGACTCGGGTATCCTGTTGAGTATTACACGACGGAGAAGGCGGTTGATGGCATAGTAGCGACTACGGGCTGCACTGTCGGAAAAGGAAGCCTCCATCTAACTCACTGCGGGATGAAGGAGGGGAGGCTATGGTTTATGTTTGTAAAGGATGGTGGTGACTATGCGGGCAAGTGTGTTTATATAACGGTTGATAAGAATGAGTTAAAGACTTGGCTTGAGCAAGAGGCGTTGGCAACGAACAAAGAGACGGTAAGGCGTGATTTCATGGCGCTTCCGGCGAACAATAATACTGTTTTTCCGAAGACGATGACTCCCGAAGGACCTCCGGTTGAGGACTTAAACTATGAATATCTTATAAGCGATGCTGGCAAAGCACGCTGGGGCAATCTTTATGGTGGGTATGCACGGCTTGATGCGAGTGGAGATGAGTTTAGTGTCATAACGATTTCGAATATCTGGGCGATGGACAACCCGAAAGCAGGTGATGTTTTTGCTGTTTCTCAGATGCATGACCACATATGTCCTGGGATGACGGCAGGGAAGTTCCTTGCTGCGTATATGTATAAGAACTTGCCGCTTGGTCAAGATGAGGAGTACCACATAGTCAGTTGTCCGCAGTATTGTAAGGATGACTATTTTGCTTGGATGGTTCATACCACACCGGGGACGAAGACTCTCACATCAACCACCTTATCGAGCGCAGACCAGCAAAAACTTAATGCTGTAGGAGCGGGGAATGTAGCGGGTGTGTTTATCAGATGGAACACTAATACAAAAACAGGAAACGCTCTTGTTCTTCTTTTTGACTTTGGTGCTGTAGCGACTGATGCCGGCGTATCGACTAATGATTTCAAAGATTACTCTACATATAAGTGGTGGGTT
The DNA here is from genome assembly GCA_026418755.1 of Planctomycetota bacterium. Classification (GTDB taxonomy): domain Bacteria; phylum Planctomycetota; class SKW154; order SKW154; family SKW154; genus SKW154. The sequence continues at coordinate 2,904 of JAOAAR010000214.1, read as the reverse complement.
TCAAGACTGAAGTGTGCTGTTGCTATGATGCAGTATCTTGATACGCCTGAGCGGTATGTGAGCGCTTACGGCAGCACATACAACATCGACGAAACGACATTTAAGAAACTGAAGGAGGCGGGGAATAACCCGTATGTTGTACTTGGAATCATAACGCCGTAGGGGAAAGGCTTTATCCTCCTATATTGGGAAGCCCCGTGGCTGATAGAAGCACGGGGCTTCTTTTTTGATTTTCATCTATTCGTTTTTATGCAGGAGGTGTATATTCCTTTTCCTGCGAGAATTCTGAATTCAGCCCCGGCGCAGGTAAGACAGGTCGGTTTGCCTTCAACGAGCACAAGCCGAGTTTCCATCGCTTCTTCTCCGCATTTATGGCATGTCCCGGAGTCTACAATCGGAGCAAAAGGTGGAATTTCAGGAGTAACCTTCTTTATATTGAAGAGTCCTGTTTCTGGTATTTCGAGTATCCGAAATGAGTTTTCTTCCCAGAGAGTTCTGAGTTTCTCCTCCTCTTCAGGTGTGCCTTTGCGCTTTTTTACGACTTTTTCAAAGAGTCTACGGGTCTTCTCGTCAAGGAAAGAGCGTTGAGATTGACTTTCCGGTTTTTTTGCGACACGGATTCCTTTGCCTGTATTACGCTCTACAAGGGTGAAGGCGGTTTTGCCGAGGTCAAGATAAATGAGGGAGTTATTGCCGAAGGAGCATCCTGTAACTATTTGGATTCCGTCTGCGAAACAGTTATTGCATTCCACAATAGCGAGTAAGTCTTCCATTCCGAAGTTTTCATATTTTCTTAAGCGGATGATTGCGGCGTATGCGGCTTTTACTCCAAGGGCGAGTCCAGGGCAGAAATGGCCGTGAAGTTCGCCTGCCTTTTCAAGGAGCCATTTCAGGTCTTTTGCTTTTATTCTCCTTACAATCTCACTTCTTGTTTCCTTTTTCATATTTTCCCCTTTCAAAGATTGTTTCAAAATCATATCTGTTGAATGGTGTTACTCCAAAAATAATCGTGTTATTATCAAGGACAACTTATGGACTTGAACAGGGTTTGGTTAGAAAAAGTTTTCAGCATCATATGGGCGTAATCTGTTCTATTTTTTGTTTCAACAAGACTGAACAAAAACAGTAAGTCCTTAATGTGTTGACTGTTGTAGTCTCTTTTGACAAAACTGGTACAATTTGTGGAAGTTTTGCCTCTTTTCTGGTTATAATAATAAAGAAGCGGTTGGTGGCTGGACCATGGATTTTTATCCTGGCTCATATGCGGTATTGAAAAAAGAGAATGCTCGCTTGATGCGAGAGGTGAAGATTCTGAAGCAGAAACTGCAGGAGGCGTTGGGGAAACTGAAGGACCTTCAGCAAAAAGCCGAAAACCCTTCTCGTTACCTTGTAAAATCTCTCTCTGGCGAAGTGGCGAGCGGAATTGAAAGAAGTGCAAGTCGGAGGGCTTATCGCTTCAACTACGACTCTATAATTGGCGAGTCGCCTAGTATGCGTGCCATTTTTGAGACTCTGGACAGGGTGATAGATAGCGACCTTTCTGTTTTGATTCAGGGTGAAAGTGGGACAGGCAAGGAACTCATTGCTCACGCCATTCATTACAACAGCCCGCGCAAGGATAAGAAGTTTGTTGCAGAGAACTGCGGTGCCATTCCCGATGCACTGCTTGAGAGTGAACTTTTCGGCTATGTGACAGGTGCTTTTACGGGCGCCACTCACGATAAGAAGGGGCTTTTCGAGTTAGCAGATGGCGGTACGCTTTTCCTTGACGAAATCTCAAACATGAGTCCTGATATGCAGATGAAACTTTTGCGCGTCATCGAGACAGGGATTGTCCGCAAGGTTGGCGCTTCTGAAACCTTTAAGGTGAACACCCGGATCATCTCCGCCTCCAATATAGACCTCGCTTCTCTTGTCGAGAAGGGCAAGTTCCGTAAGGACCTTTTTTACCGTTTAAACACTGTTGTGGTGCAACTGCCCCGTCTTCGTGACCGGAAAGAAGATATCCCGCTTCTCGTTGACCATTTTTTGCAGAAAGCGGCGAAAAGGATGGGAGGACCTCCTCATCGTATCACGCCTGCTATTCTTGAAATGTTCATCGCATACGATTGGCCTGGTAATGTCCGCGAACTGGAGAACGAGGTGTATCGTCTCGTCGCATTAAGTCCTAATGAGGAGATTCTTCCCGATTTGGTCTCGACCCATATTCAGTCTGGAGGCGTTCCCAGACTCCGCTCGGTGGCGGTCCCCAAGCCCGATAAGATAGACGAGAATACGCTCCGCAAGGCGATTGCGAATGCTGAGCGAGAAGTGATTATGCAGGCTTTGGAGCATGCCGGAGGAAATCGCTCGAGAGCTGCACGGCTCCTCGGTCTTTCTGCCGCAGGACTGATTAAGAAGATGAACCGCTGCGGACTCTCTGTGACATGGAAAGTGAAAGAAAAGAAGTCCGCAGAAACGGCGTCAGAGTCTCAGAAGCAACAAGATTGATTCTACCTTCCTTTAAAGACAGGGAACCGCCGCTCCATCACACTCGTCAATCCTTCCAATGCATCTTCTGTTTTAAAAACCTCTTCCAGATGCGACAGTTCGAGTCTGCTTGCTTCCTCGATAGGTTTTCCATATCCTGCATCAAGGATTTCGGCGGCGAGTTTGAGTGCAATCGGAGCCTTCCTTTTCAACACTTTTACAATCTTCTGCGCTGCTTCATCACCACCGTCTGCTTTAAACTCTAACAGATTCCTGAAGTTTTTGTCAGAAAACAACTCTCTAATGCGTCCCCATCTCTCGCTTAACTTTACCGTCTCTCTCTTTCCTTCCATCTCGCCAAGTGCCAACTTTCTTACAAACTCATCCATCTCTGCTACATCACAAATATGGTCAATCAACCCTATTGTTTTTGCA
>JAOAAR010000213.1 GCA_026418755.1 Planctomycetota bacterium | reverse complement strand
GTGCTTGCATCCTTTACATATAGAAGAGTACGAGAGTTTCCTATAAGTGGTGGACCTTCAACCTGTCGCATATCTGAGCACATTGCTGACGCTGAAGTTTTGGGGGGTAAAATTCTCTCTGCAATGAAATGGGATTCTCTTGCAATGGTAGAGTTCAGACGCGATGCAAGAACAAAGTCTCTCCATCTTATGGAAATCAACCCCCGAATATGGGGGTCTATTGCGCTTGCTATTACAGCAGGAATTGATTTTCCAGCACTTGCTCTCGATGCCGCTATGGGATATGAAATCAAGCAACCGATGTGGAATGAAGGAGTTATGTGCCATTGGATGTTCGGAGAGATTCTTCATTTTCTTAAAAAGGGGCGCCCCTTTTCTGCATTTAGGGAAGCATTTCTTACATTTTTAGGAAAGAATAGTGACGATATTTTCGACTGGAACGACTTCGCTCCATTCCTCGTAAGTGTTATAAGTATATTGCTTGCACCATTTTCGATGAAATCCTTCAATGATGTTTTTAGGCGTGGGATATGAGACTTCTAACTATAGATGTCGAAGATTGGTTTTGTGTGCTCGATGTAGGTGGACCAAGTGTCGAAGAATGGGACACTCTTTCTTGCAGGCTACCCAAACTAATGAAAAAGACGCTCTCCTTGTTACAATCAACCAATAGGCTGGCGGTATTCTTTGTGTTAGGATGGGTCGCAGAAAAGCATCCAGAAATTGTTCGTAAAATAAAAGAAGCAGGACACGAAATCGCCTCTCACGGCTATGCTCATAAACTCGTTTATGAGCAGACACCAGACGAATTCAGAAATGACTTACGAAAATCAAAAGAAGCCATAAGAAACGCTTGCGGAATTACACCTATCGCTTATCGCGCTCCAGGATTTTCCATTACACCGAGAACTCCTTGGGCATTCGAGATTCTCGCAGAAGAGGGTTTTACCGTAGATGCTTCGATTTTTCCAGCAAGACGCGGACATGGCGGCTGGCGTAATTTCTGCCCCCTCCCCTGTCGGATTCTAACAAAATCAGGCAGCATCCTTGAATTGCCTTCAACAACATACACTTTCTTCGGATGCAGAATCCCGTTCAGCGGAGGCGGTTATTTGAGACTATTTCCTTATTTAATGACACGCCACTTCACAAAAATCTTGAATCGGAACGGCATTCCAGTCATCTTTTACATACATCCGCGAGAACTTGACAGATACCATCCAAGACTGCGGATGAACCTTTATCGGCGCTTCAAATCCTATGTAGCGCTCGCATCAGCGCTCCCTAAACTCCGCCGCTTATTGACAGATTTCAATTTCACATCCCTTGAGAATCTGATAAAATCGCTAACTTTCGAGAAACTCCCTATCGTTGATTTAAGGTAGGAGCAAAATTTTGAGAATCTGCGTAGTTTTTGGAACAAGACCGGAAGGAATCAAGGTTGCCCCCGTGGTAGCAGAACTCGCACACCGTAGAGTTCCCCATCTTGTTGTCGCTACCGCACAACATCGCAAACTACTCGACGATGTCCTGCGTGTTCTGCCAATGCGCGTTGACTACGACCTTGACATAATGAAAGAAAGTCAATCTCCAAACGATGTCGCCTCAGCGGTTATTGAAAAACTTGGTACAATCCTGAAAAAAGAGAAACCTGATATGGTGTTAGTCCAAGGCGACACGACAAGCACACTCGCTTCCGCACTCGCCTCCTACTATGCGAACATTCCTATCGGTCACATCGAGGCAGGCTTGCGCACCTACGACTTGAGCCGTCCTTATCCCGAAGAGGGAAACCGAAGGATGGTTAGTCAGATTGCAACCCTCCATTTCGCCCCAACTAATCTCGCGAAGGAGAACCTCCTCCATGAGCGAATCCCCGAAGAGAAAATAATTGTTACAGGAAACACGGTGATTGATGCGCTGCTTTCGACCGCATCCCGTCTGAAGAATGACGGACCGTTATGCCATTCAATCGAGAAAAACTGTGAGTGGTTGAAGCGAGAAGGGCGAATGATTCTCGTGACTGTGCATCGGCGCGAGAGTTTCGGCGAGCCACTCAGAAATATCTTTACAGCGTTTCGTCAAATCGTACAAAAATTTGATGATGTCTTTATTGTCTATCCTGTCCATCCTAATCCGAATGTGCGAACTGCCGCAAACGAGATTCTCAAAAATGTGAAGAAAATCTTCCTCGTTGAGCCACTCGACTATGCGAGTTTCATCCTGAATATGATGCGTTCGTATCTGATACTGACAGATTCAGGCGGAATTCAAGAGGAGGCACCGTCACTTAAAAAACCTGTCCTTGTCCTTCGAGACCTGACAGAGCGACCAGAAGCGGTCGAAGCAGGTTGCGCAAAAGTCATAGGAACGGACACCGAACGAATCTTTTCGGAGACTCAAAAACTGCTGAACGATTCTGTTGAGCATAGCAAAATGGCAAGCGGAAGCAATCCGTTCGGCGACGGAAAAGCCTCGGAAAGGATTATCAATACTATTGAGAAGTGGTTTAAGGATAAATAAATGGAGTTCAAGAAAGTTTCTGTTCTCGGTCTCGGATATGTAGGGCTGCCGACCGCTGCGCTTCTGGCAACGAGCGGTGTGACCGTACTCGGATATGACACAAATCCCGAAGTGAGAAAAAAACTCCGTTCTGGTGAGGCTCACATAACGGAGCCAGGCTTAAGAATCGTCCTCCGAGCAGCACTTGAAAGCAGTAGATTACAAATAGTAGATGAACTCTCAAACTCAGATGCGTTCATCATCGCCGTACCTACACCCGTAGAGGAAAAACACGGCGACTTGAGTTTCGTCAGAAGTGCAACAGAAAGCATCGCAAAAGTTGTTAAAAAGGGGAATCTCGTGATTCTTGAATCGACCGTTACGCCTGGGACGACCAAAAACCTCGTCGGTGCAACAATCGAGCGTCTGACAGGACTCAAGGCTGGAACAGATTTTCTCCTCGCATACTGCCCTGAAAGAATCCTGCCTGGCAAGATTCTAAAAGAGATGGTCGAAAACGATAGAATAATCGGGGGGATAAATGAAAACTCCGCTAAAGCGGCACACGACTTATACTCCTATTTCGTCGAAGGAAAACTCCTACTAACCGACTGCACCACCGCCGAAGTAGTGAAACTTGCAGAGAACAGTTTCCGAGATGCAAACATCGCATTTGCAAACGAACTCTCACAAATCTGCGAAACCGTAGGCGTAAGCGTTTGGGAAGTCATCAAACTGGCAAACCACCATCCAAGAGTGAAGATTTTGAACCCGGGAGCAGGAGTAGGCGGCCATTGCATTTCAGTTGACCCTTGGATGCTTATAGAGGTGGCAAAGAAGGCGGAGTTGATGGCGACGGCGCGGAAAGTGAACGACGAGCAACCTCTTTATGTGGCGCATCAAATTCTCGGCATTTTGAAAGCGCACAAAATCAAGAATCCTGTCGCTGCGCTCTTCGGTGTCACTTACAAAGCAGATGTGGATGATGTGCGCAATTCACCTACCAAAACGGTAGGATTAAATCTAAGAGAAAACGGAGTCAAGGTGCGTTTCTGCGACCCGCATGTCAGCGAGTTCTGCGGAGAAAAAACGAAAAGAGTCGAAGATGCCGTAAAAGGCGCAAACATCGTTGTCTTCCTCGTGGCACACTCCGCCTGGCAGAATCTTGAGCCGCAAAAAATCGCCAATCTGGTCAGAACGAAACTGGTTTACGATTCCACAGGGGCGGAAAACGCAGAGAACTGGGCGGGCTTTGAATTCTACCAATTGGGCAGCCCAAAACAAAAAATCTGATATATAATGGATTTCTCAACAAGAATGAACGAAGAGAATCGCTACACCTATCAC